>NZ_PINZ01000039.1:0-28766 GCF_002810305.1 Halomonas sp. 141 | reverse complement strand
TGCAAACTATCTGCTTCTGCAAGCTTTCGCCTAAGTGCTCCATTACAGTTCCAAGTTACAAGTTTCATAGATACAGGAAGTTAACGCCCGCAGCACGGAAAAATTTGTAGCGCAGCGGAAAATTTGTCTCTGTGCCTGCGCTTGTTAAATGCCGACAATCGCCAGAACCAAGTAAATGCTGGTGGCGCAAATGGCGACCCCGAGAGTGACGTAAGAGGCATGTATGAGCCAGTACCGTTTAGACTTGTACCTTTCATTCTCTTCCCAACGCTGATCCTCTTCGGTCTTCTCAAGCTCCTTTGCTAACGTGAAGAATCGCTTAGCATCTATGCGCAACTCATACAGGCATAGACCGACAGTAGTAACGAAAGCCAACAATGCTAGAACAAGCAACCACTTTTCAGGCGCAGACAAAGCTCGCTCACCGCCAGCAGTCAAGGCAATAAAGAACACACCTGTAGCACCAGATGAAACCGACAAAATATATGAACGAAGCCGATTCCCAGCATCCTTGGCCAGTTCATGGTACTTGAAGATCTCGTCACGCTTACTCATAGGCATTTAACGTCCGCAATAAACGGCGCGAGGAACGAGCGTCCGGCGACCGATGGGAGCGAATTTAATTGCTTTGTTAGAAGCCATTAGCCACCGACCTTGTTATACGCCATTGCGATAAATTCCTTGACTGGCTCAAACTCGGATTCAGATGATACTGTAAACTCAACATCGCCCGTACCATAGTGGCCAATTGAGGTCACATCCCGGTAATTCGGTGTTCCGGCTGGAATATCAGAAGGTTTCAGCTTGAGAAAGAGTTTTATATTCTTGCCCTTGACCTCCATGCAGGCGATGTTTTGAGAGACTTTGTAGGCGACATAGAACTTCTTCGGCACCTCCTCGATTGACTCATCCAAGCCGAGAATGAACTCACGTATCGTTGCCGTTAACTCCCTAATTTCGTCACTCTTGCCTTCAAGCCTTTCATCAAATGTATAGGTCGCAGTGGCGCGAGTCAGGGCTGCCTTCTTACCTGCTTCAACCATGACAGGATTTTTGTATCCATTCTCAGTCGGTATGGCCGTAGCAGATGTAGCCGCTGACTTTGAGGCGTGGAAGACCTCCTCAAGATATATTGAGTCATTGGAGAACAATCGATATTTCCATAATTCGATATTGGCACCCATGACTTGCACAGCGTGCAAGTCATATTTCTTATAATTGGGAGCTATGCAAATTACCCTCACATCCGACCAATCAACTTTTACGCCACTACCGAGTTTCTTTTGTACGGCGATCTCGAAATCACCTTTGTGGTCTTGAATCCAGTGAAGGTAGAAAAGACTTTGGTTGATCAGTTCCGATGATTCAACTTTCTTGTATTCGATGATGACGGGATTATCTTCTTCAGATAGTGCAAGGCTGTCAATCCGACCTGCGTGCTGGGCGCCAGTTGAAAACTCACTGGCAACAAACCGACAATTGAAAACGGTTTCGAGATTATTCTCAATTAATGTCTGCAAGTCCTTTTCCAAGGCAAAGTTCTTCTGCTCTACGGCAGATAGTTTTTCCCCTGAAATATCAAATATCGGCACTTAATGATTACTCCGTAGTTTCTTTTGCTTCTAACCAGTGTGACTAAACGCCCTGCCATGAAACCTCAATGAACGCGACATCACAATGACTGAGGTTTCATAGCCACCCAATCGAATCTACCTCATTGATTCTACAGCGTGCAAAGAGAATTTTGGCGATGTAGCCAAAATCGCATGCTAACGCGTTTCACTCTGCCCTTCATACCGCCAAAAACGCACTGCACGGCGGATGCGTCACACAAAGCCCAGGCAGAAGGCAAGCCACTAACCAACCCCCACCGCCACCAATTCCCCCTCAAACCACTGCTGTTTGAGGCCGCGCTGTTTTTCCAGCAGCGTGAGGTAGGGCCTTAGCGGGTGTTGGGGCGGCAGGCTGACATGGAGTTGGCGCAGCCGCCGTTGATAGGGAAGCTGCCCGGCGGGCTGGTGCAGGGGGGTGGCGTGTTGGCTGAGCCACGCTATGTCGGGGAGCAGCAGGTGCGTGGCGCCGCTGTCCAGCGCCAGGGTCACGCCCTTGGCGTCGAAGTCGCCTGCGTAGAGGTGCGGCCTGCGGGTTTTGCGCCATACCTCGGCCAGGTGGGCGAAGCCGCCGCCGTAGTGGCTGTCGCCTCGGTAGGCGATGAGCGGCTGGGCGTAGCCGCTGAGGGCGCTGATGTTCGGGTTGAAGGCGTAGAAGCTGTCGAGGTTTTCCACCTGCACCAGCGCGCCGAAGACCCCCAGCGTGAGGTGGCGAACGTCCACGTCGCGACTGCAGCGCGGCTCGTGGGAAAGCCCCGGAGTGGGCTGGGGCGGCAGGCTGAGCAGTACGCGCCAGGCGCGGGGGCCTTCGCGGGTGGCTTTGTCCTCTTCCACCCCCTCTTTGGCCTGGGCGGCGCTGCTCAGGCCGCTGAGCGAGCGGCCCAGCGGGGCGAGGTGGGCGCTGGCCAGAACGCTATCGATCTGCGCCAGCAGCTCGGTATCGAAGCGCAGGGCCTGGCTGGAAAGCCGCATGCCGAGATCGATATCCTGCTGGCGGCACCAGGCCACCACGTCTTCCACCCACTGGCGGCGGGGCTTCTCCACCGTGGGCTGGCGGTTGAGCTCCCGGGCCACGCCGTTGAGCCCTGCCCGTGCGCGGCTGGGTAGGTTCATACCGCCACCGCCAGGGCCACATCGTGAATCAACCGCAGGTCGTTATAGGCGCTGGCCCTGCTCTCTTCCTGATGAAGGCGAAAGGCCTGCTGCTCGCGGCGCGGCAGGCCCTGGTATTCGGCGATCACCTGAAACAGCCAGATTTCATCTGCCCACTCCAGGCCGCTCTGTTGCAGGTAGGCTAGGGCGCTGACCGGCTCGGCAGGCGGCTGGTCGAGCACCGCGAGGTAGAAGCGCTCGACGTCCAGCTTGAGGGCCTGCTGGCGGGCGGCGGCCAGGCTCTCTTCGGCGAGCTGCACGGGGTTGGCCACGGCCACGTTTTGTGCGGCGTGGCGTGGGGCGGGCAGCTCGTGCAGCAGTTCGGCCAGTACCCGGGTGTCCAGGGGGCGGTCCAGCGCCGGGGCGGCGGCGGGGTTGAGCGGTGCGGCGCGGTTGAACAGCGCGGGCACCTCGCTGCGCTGGGCGTAGTTGCCGGGCACGAAGCCTGGGTGTTCGCGCAGGAAGGCGGCCATGCCGGTCATCAGGCGGCTGCGGGCCTGCTGCTTGCGGAAGCGGGCCATGAGTTCGATCAGCCGCCGCTGCACTTCCCGCAGGCTGGTGTAGTGGTGGCTAAGGCGGTTCTGAAGCTGGCTGATGAGCAGCTTGCGCAGGCTGCCGTCGCTGCCTACCAGGGCGATCAGCTCGTCGAAGTCGATCAGCGCGAGGCCATCGAGCAGGCGCACGATCTGCTTCTGGGCGCGGTCGTTCTCGCGGATCTTGTCGTTGAGCTGGCTGACGAAGCCGAAATCGCTGTTGAGCCGCTGCCACAGGCTGTCGATGGCGTCGGCAAAGCGGCCGTTGAGGTCGTCTACCTCCTGGCGCAGGCGCAGTAGCTGCTGCTCCTGGCGCCAGTGTTCGCCCTTGCTGCGGGCTTCCCGGTAGCTATCGACCTGAGTGCGAATCAGCTCCAGGGTTTCGGCCACGTCGGCGTTGACGTGGCGGCGGGTTTCGTCGGCGAGCATTTCGGCGATCAGGTCGCGCACCTTGGGCGAGAGTTTGACGCCGCTCTGCTCGTCGGGCCGCCACAGCACCCGGGCGGCCAGCAGCTTGCGCAGCGCGCCGTCGCTCAGGCCTTCCAGCGGTACGTCGTCGCGGGTGTAGGCTTGCATCAGCCGTTCGGCGTGCTTGCCCAGCAGTGCCAGGCGTTCCGCGCCGGTCTTGAGCAGGCGGCTCTCCAGCTCGCCCACGCCACTGCCCGCCCCATTGCCCATACTTCTACTCACAGCAGGGCCTCCTGCGTGCCGGTGTCCTCGTCGGCGTCGATGGGCAGGTTCTCTTCGTCGCGGATGAAGCGCACCACGTCCACCAGGTAGTCCATTTTGCCGGTCACCACGAACACCTGGCGTTCGCTGTGGGGCTGCATCAGGTAGCCGTGCTCTTTCAGCCGTTTGAAGATCTGCTTCACCTGGGCATCCAGCTGGTCGCTCTGGGAGCCAAAGAAGCTGTCTGTAGCCAGCCGTTCCAGGCGTTCGCGCAGGCTCTGGTTGTCTTCGCACTTGGCGCTGAACTCGGCGGGCTTGAGCACGTCGCCAGGGGCGGCCAGGGCGTCGCGGCCCAGCGCTTCCTGCACCAGTTGCAGCCACTCCAGCATGGGCAACAGGCTGTTGAGCGTATCGGCGAGCTGGCGGGAGAGCTGCTCCCGGGCGGTGTCGTTGAGCTGCCGCCAGGCGAGGAAGTAGACGCTGGCATCCTCGTTGCTGGCCAGCCGCCGATTGAGCGGGCGCAGGTAGGCGTCGATGGCCTCGCGGGTCTCTTCGTTGGCCAGGTGGCGGTAGGCGTTGTCGTCGCTGACGGCGCAGACGAAGTCGCCTGCCAGCAGGCGTTCGAGCAGGGGGCCGTGTTCGATCATGCGCTCACCTCCTGTTGGCGCTGCTTGATTTTCTGCGCCAGCGCGCTGAGACGCGGCTCGATACGCTTGAGCTGACGCTGTTGCTGGGCGTCCCGTTCGATGAGGTAGCGGTTGGCGAACAGCAGCAGTACGTCGGATTCCGGGTTGGGGAAGGCCCCGACGATATGGATGCGGTTGCTGTCGCAGGCATCGAACAGTTTTTCGACGTTGTGGTAGGCCAGGGTGCCGATCTCATCGATGGGCCAGTGGATGGCGATGTGCGCATCGCCCCGCAGCAGGCGGGTAAACGCCAGCAGGAACTTGCACAGAATCAGATACGCCATGCCGTGGCTGGAGGACTCCAGCAGTTGGCGGTCGTTCTTGATCACCAGGTCCGTGCCGCCTTCGTTCAGGTGCAGCTCCAGGCGCAGCAGGCTTTCGAAGCTGTACTGCTGGTCGCTGCGCAGCAAATCGACCACGTCGGCCAGGGCGTTGAGGTAGTCGTCGCTGGGCAGCGTCTGGCCGGACTCCCGCCACGCCTTGTAGCGCTGGGCGAACAGTTTGAGCGGCTCCCAGAAGCCCAGCTCGTCGATGGTGGATTGAATGCGCACTTCCGCCTTGGTGATGCCTTCCAGGCGCAGGTCGTCGGCGACCTCCTCCGAAAGCCGACGGCTCTGGGCGCTGATGCGCCGGTTCAGGTCGCGGAAGACGATGAAGAACTTGTCCAGGTCGTCGCTGAGGTTGCGGCCTTCCTGAATCAGCTGCTGCTGTTGGTCTTCCAGCAGCTTGAGCATGCCGCGCAGCAGCGGCAGCAGTAGCCGGGGGCTATCGCTGGGCAGCTTGTCGCGCTCGCTTTGCAGGGCATCGGCAAAGCCGCTGCTGGCGTCCTTGATCAGTTGGCTTTCGACGTCCAGGCAGCCTCGGCGCAGTTGCTCCAGCTGCTGGTGGCGGCTGGCCAGGGCCTGGCGGGTGCGTTCGATGCGTTCGTCCACATCACCCAGGCTGGCTTCCAGCGGCGCGCCTTCGGCCACCAGCTCCAGGCTTTCCAGCTGGTTGAGCAGCGGCGTCAGGGCTTCCAGGGTGCCACGGGCGCTGTCGCGCTGGGCCTTCAGGCCGTTCACCGCCTGCTGGTGGGCCTCTCTGGCGGCGTGGAAGGCGTTTTTCAGATGCGCTTTATCGCGCTTGAGCTGCTGGTCGCGCTGGGCCAGCTCGGCCTCTTCCGCCACCAGCTGGGGTTTGTGCTGGCCCCACTCGATGCGCATGAAGCGCTGGTACTCGGCCAGCTCCTCCTGGCGGGCGGCGGTTTTGCGAATGCGCTCGTTCTGCGCTTCCAGGCGAGTTCGCGTGGCCTTGAGCTGGGCGGGGTCGACGCCCTGTTCGGCCAGCTC
The DNA here is from genome assembly GCF_002810305.1 of Halomonas sp. 141. Lineage (NCBI taxonomy): Bacteria > Pseudomonadati > Pseudomonadota > Gammaproteobacteria > Oceanospirillales > Halomonadaceae > Halomonas > Halomonas sp. 141. Next base: position 22,788 of record NZ_PINZ01000039.1, on the reverse strand, counting down.
CTGGCTGAAGGCCTCTTCCAGCTCGGCGCGCTGGCGCTGGTGTTCGGCGTTGGCATCGCTGAGCTGCTGTTTGTAGGTGCGTAGCTGGGCATCGAGGCTGTCGAGCTGGCTCTGGGCGTCGGCCTTGAGCTCCAGCAGTTGGCCTTGGTGGGTTTCGGCCAGCTCGGCCAGGGCGTCGCGCTTCTCGTCGCGCAGCTCGGTTTGGGCCTGCTCCTGGCGGGCCAGGGCGGCTTCGATGTGGGCACGGCGGGCTTTCTGGCTTTCCGCGTGGCGGGCCTGCTGTTGGCGGCGCGCTTCCAGGGCGTACTCCACCTCCTGCTCGGCGCGCTGGTGGGCCAGGCGGGCGGCGTCCTGGGCTTCATCGGCCTGCTGTACCCGCTCGTTGTGCTGCTTGAGGGCCTTTTCAGCGGCGGTGCAGGCGGTGTGGGCACGGGCCTTGGCGCTCTCGGCTTCCTCGATGGCGGCCAGCAGACTGGCTTCGTCCTGGGCGTAGTCGGGCAGCGCGATGGCGGAAAGGTCCAGCGCCAGCCCGAACAGGTCGTCGCTGGCGTTGTCGGCCAGTTGGGGGGCGAGGTCGCGGCGCTCCAGCAGTTCCGGGGCGATCACCTTGCCGAGCTGCTGTTCCCAGCCGGGGCGGTGGTAGCGCAGGAAGTGGCGCAGGCTGCCCTGCTCGGGGGTCTGCTGCTGGTAAAGGGTGTAGCAGTGCTGCTCGGCGCGCTCCCGCTGCTGGCGGCACTGCACGAGATGCTGTTCGGCGGTGTCGCGCTCGCGCTTGTGGGCTTCCAGCTCGCGGCGCAGCGCTTCCAGGGTGGCCCCGGCCGCGCTGCGGGCCTGCTGGGCGTCGTCCAGCCGCGCCTGGGCCAGCTCGGCCTCCTGGGCTTCTTCACGGGTTTGGCTGGGCATGGCCAGCTGGGCCTTCAGCTCGGCCAACTGCTCGACGCCTAGCTCCAACTGGGCCTGATACTCGCTCTCCAAGCGCTGGCGGGCCTGCTGGTAGCGCTCGTTGTGCTGCTGTTCGGTTTGCCACTGCTGCTCGCGGCGCTCGGCTTTCTCCTCCACCAGCGCGTCGATCAGTTCCTGGTTCTCTTGAGTCTGGCGGGCGAGGTTTTCGGAGAGTTCGCGCAGTCGCCCATCCAGGCGCGCCTGGCTTTCCTTTACTGCGTCCTGCATCACTTGCAGGTGTTGCTGCAACTGGTCGCGCTGTTCGCGCCACTGGGGCAGCGCGTTGATGTCCCGCTCCAGGCCGGGCATGTCGGCATCGGCGTACTGCTCGAAGCGGGTTTGCAGGTCGTTGAGGCGGTGCTGGGCGTGCTGCAGCTGGCTTGCCACTTCGCTGTGCTGGTCGTTGAGCGCATCCCGCCGTTCGCCGTAGGCCTGCTCTTCGGCCTGAAACTCCCGCTGGTGGCGGTTGAGTTCGCCTTCCAGGTCGGCGACCTGCCGCTGGGCCTGTTCGCGGTCGGCGGCCAGCTGGGGTTTGAGTTGCCACAGGGTGGTATCAAGCTCGGCCAGTTCACGGTCGATGCCGGAGAGTTTGGCCAACGCGGCCTGCAGCGGCTCCAGGCGCATGGATTGGCGCATCTGGTGAATCCACTCGCGGGCCTTGGCACTGCGAATGCGAGTAACCGGCAGCTCGACGCCGTCCTCTTCGAAAATCGCCGCCAGCATGGTCTTGAGGGTGTCCATCTTGCCCTCTTTGGCGTGCACCGCCGAGACCAGCTTTTCGATATGGCGAATGCGCCGCTCGGGATTGACCAGGCTGAACTGGGCGGCGATCTGGCGCAGCTTCAGGCCATCGCGGCTGTTGCCGTGGAGCTGGGTAAAGTCGTTCTGGATCACCGAGCGGAACTCGGAGGTGGCCCCCAGCTTGGGCGACACCGGCGTACCGCTGCGGCGCAGCCCGCTGGCCCACTGGGTGTAGTCCAGCGCCAGCGGGCCCTGCTCGGTCTCGACCAGGTAGTCTTCCGGGCGGTAAGGCGCGCCGACGAAGCGATACTCCACGCCGCCTTCCTGCTTGCGGGTCAGCACCGCCTGGCACACGTTGCCCGCTTCGCGGCGGTATTCGTATACCAGGTAGCTGTTGCGATGGGGCAAATAGAACGCATCGAATTTCATGCGGGTTTTCGGCACCACCTTGTTGGGCAGCTCGCCGTAAAACACCGGCACCAGCCGCTGGAGCGTGGTTTTACCCGACGCGTTGGTGCCGCAAATATTGGTGTGGCCGTCCACACTGAGTTCGACCACGCCGTTCAGGTGGCCGTGAATCATCACGATGCGTAGCAGATGCGCCATGCCGTGTCCTTGATCGTTTAACGTCCGAAAACGCTATCTTGCCAGACACAGACCAAAGCAGCTACGCGGCTGCACAACACTGGCATGGTGTGTCACTTAGTGCTATACATATTAAAATGATAAAAAAGGGATCCGATGCGAGTATTTAAAAACAAGGCGTTCAGTAAGTGGGCAGCCAAGGAAGGGCTGGATGATGCTGCTTTGCTCGCCGCCGTTGAGGAAATGGAGCGCGGCCTGATTGATGCCGACTTGGGTGGCCATGTGGTGAAAAAGCGCGTGGCAATCGGTAGCCGAGGCAAGAGCAGTGGTGTCAGAACCCTACTGGCTTACAAGATCGGCAATAAAGCATTTTTCGTTTACGGTTTTGCCAAAAATGCTCGCGCTAACATCAGTGCCGAAGAGCTTAAAGCATTAAAACATTTAGCCAAAGAATTGCTGGGCTACAGTGACACGGCATTGACCGAAGCCATCAGGTATGGCGCATTGATCGAGGTTAAAAACGATGGATAAATCAATTCTGGATATGGTGCATGAAACGGCTCAAGACCTGCACACGGCGGGTGTGATGAAAGACACCACTCTGCGTGAGTTCGATGCGCTCTGCCTGCCGCCTGTCAAAGAGTACACAGCCATACAGATCAAGCAGATCCGCACCAGGAATCACGCCAGTCAAGGCGTGTTCGCCGCATACCTGAACACTAGCGTGTCTACCATCCAGAAGTGGGAACAAGGCCAGAAAAAACCCAATGGTCCTTCGCTCAAGCTGCTAAACCTGGTGGCCGAAAAGGGGTTGGAAATACTGGCTTAATCGTTCTCCTTTCCTTCTTTCGCTCCCAGCAATCCTTCAAAAAAGCTCACCGCGTTGGCTTCCAGCCCTTCCAGGTAGTAGCCTCCTTCCTGTACCACCAGGGTGGGCACATCGAGGCCTGCGATGGTGCGTCCCAACTCGCCAAAACCTGGTGTCGATACCGCTACTTTGGCCTGAGGGTCGCGCTCATGAATATCGAACCCCAGCGCCAGCACCAGCGCATCGGGCTCGAACAGGCGAATGGCCTGGCAGGCTTGGGCCAGGCGGTCGAAAAACACCGCTTCTGCCGAGCCGTGGGGCATGGGCAGGTTGAGGTTGTAGCCCAGCCCGGCCCCTTCTCCGCGCTCCTCTTCGAAGCCGGAGACCGCCGGATAGAAGTTGGTGGTATCGCCATGGATGGAGATATAGAGCACATCGTCGCGCTGGTAGAAGATCTCCTGTATGCCCTGACCGTGGTGCATATCCGGGTCGAGCACGACGATGCGCGGAAACCGCGCGGTGAGATGCTGGGCAGCAATGGCGGCATTATTGAGAAAGCAGAAACCACCGGCGGAGTCGATGCCCGCATGGTGGCCCGGCGGGCGTGACAGCGCATACGCGAAGCGCTCCCCTGCCAATAACGCCTCCGCCCCGGACACGGCACTTTGCGCCGACCAGTACGCCGAGTGCCAGGTGTGCTGGCCCACGGGCGCGCTGCCATCGGCCAGGTAACGTGCCGCTTCGGCCAGGATACCGCGCAGGGCGTTGGGCGAGCGCACGAAGATGTTGGAGATCACTTCGTCCCCCCAGTCTTCGTCCAGCGCATGCCAGCGCCGATAAGCACTTTCCAGAAAACGCAGATAGGCCAGCGAGTGCACGGCCCGCAACGGCGCGACGCCGTGGTCGATGGGAGCCTGCACATCAAACCCCAGCCGGTGCACGGCCGCCAGCAGCGCCGTGGCGCGTTCGGGTACTTCCTGCGGGGCGCGCATCTTGCCCCGCGAGAAGTAGGTGCGCGGATGGTGCAGGCGCTGTTCAGCGTGAAAGAAGGTCTTCATTGGCCGGGGCTCCACTCTCGCTTTCGCTCTCACTCTCGCCCACCCCCTTCACCACAAAGTCTCTGGCCACCCCGATGTGAAAATCGATGGCCTCGCGGCAGGTTTCCGGGCGGCCCGTGGCCAGGGCGTCGAGCAACTTGAAATGGCTGGTGGCGATGGTTTCGGGGGCTTCATGGGTTTTGGTGATCAGCGCGATGCAGAGGCGTAATTCATGGGCCAGGTCATCGAAGGCCCGCAGCAGACGCTCGTTGCCTGCGTAGTGCAGCATCAGGCGGTGGAACGTCAAGTCTTCTTCGATGCGGCGCGTGCCGTCGTTTCCAGCGGCGGCCTCGCACAGCACGGCTACCTGCTGCTGCAAGGCCTGTTCGGCCTCGGGCGTGTAACGCTGGCACAGGCGCTGAATGGCGTGCCGCTCCATGCACAGCCGCAGGTCGAAGACATCCTCCAGTTCAACGGTATTCAACGCACGTACGAAGAAGCCCTTCCGCGGCTTCGAAATCAGCAAACCGCGGCTTTCCAGCAAGCGCGCCGCTTCACGGACCGGCGCACGGCTCACCCCCAGCGCGCGGGAAAGCTGCACTTCAGAAAGCCGTTCGCCGGGTAAAAAGTGTTGCTGAATAATTGCTTGGGTCAGGTAGTCCGCCACCTGCTCGACCAGATTGTGCTGCTGGATAACCGCCTGCGGCGCCGTTGGCAAAGGGGCCATAAAGTCTACTCGTGGTCGCCATGACATGCCTTGAGTATGACAAAAAAACCACACTTGTCGACGGACGATTGACGACTGTCGACAGTTTTACCAGCCGCTGCTATGGTCAAAAAGGGCCGCCAACAAACACCACAACCTGGCCTGAACACGTCACGCCTCGCTCGACTAACGACGACGTAAAGCTTTTACGTACCAATAAACCGAGGAGCAGGAAACATGAAAACACCTTTGGCTTTGGCACTCTCTGCCGTCACGCTTGCGCTGGGTTCCACATCCGTGCTGGCCGCAGACCCGCAATCCGGTGGAACGGTCAACACCATCATTCAACCCGAGCCGCCGGGGCTGGTACTGGGCATGATTCAGAACGCCCCCACGCGCACCGTGGCGGGCAATATCTATGAAGGCCTGCTGCGCTACACCACCGACCTGGAGCCCATGCCCCAGTTGGCCGAGTCCTGGGAGGTCAGCGACGATGGCAGGGTCTATACCTTCCATTTGCGCGATAACGTCACCTGGCACGATGGAGAGCCCTTCAACGCCGACGACGTGGTGTTTTCTGCCGATGTTTTCCACCGTGAGTTGAACCCCAGCGCACGGGCCGTGTTACAGCATGTGGAAAGCATCGAGGCCAGCGACGACCACACGGTGGTATTTACCCTGACCGAGCCCTTCGGCCCCTTCCTGATCTCGTTCGAGGCGGGCACCTTCACCATGGTGCCCAAGCACTTGTACGAAGGCACCGACTTCCGCAATAACGAGCACAATGACCACCCGATTGGCACGGGGCCGTTCAAGTTCGCCAACTGGGAGCGTGGCACGGTCATCGAGCTGGTCAGAAACGACGACTACTACGAAGAGGGCCTGCCTTACCTGGATGGGGTCAACTGGCACGTGATTCCCGATGGCGGCTCCCGGGCCGTGGCCTTCGAGAATGGCACCATCGATGTCCTGCCCAGCGGCACCGTGGAAAACTTCGATATTCCGCGCCTTTCGGCCATGGATAACGTCTGCATGACCGAGCAGGGTCATGAGTACTTCAGCCCCTTTGCCATGCTGTGGATGAACAACCGGGAAGGCCCCACCGCCGACAAGCGCTTCCGCCAGGCCGTGATGTACGCCATGGACCGCGAATTTGCCCGCGACGTGCTCTGGAATGGGCTGGGCAATGTACCGCTGACGGCCTTTGGTTCGAATGCCAGCTTCCAGTATGACGGCCTGGAGCCCTACGACCACAACCCCGAGCGCGCTCGGGAGCTGCTGGCAGAAATGGAGTACGACGGCGAAGAGATCACCATTCTACCGCTGCCTTACGGCGAGACCTGGACCCGCTGGGCAGAAGCCGTGCAGCAGAACTTGCGTGAAGTAGGCATCAACGTCCGCACCCAGGCCACCGACGTGGGCGGCTGGAACCAGCGCCTGGGTGACTGGGATTACGACCTGGCCTTTACCTATCTTTTCCAGTACGGCGACCCTGCGCTGGGCATTTCACGTACCTATCTGTCTGACAACATCGCCAAGGGCTCCCCCTGGAATAACGTTCAGGGTTATGAGAACGAGCGGGTAGATGAGCTGTTCAATGCCGCCGCCACGGCGTTTCCTGATGAGGAGCGCGAAGCCCTCTACCGTGAAGTGCAGGAAATCCTGCATGAGGATGTCCCGGTTGGCTGGCTGATGGAGCTTGGCTTCCCCACCCTTTACCGCTGTGATGTTCAGGACCTGGTGACCTCCGGGGTCGGCGTGAACGATGGCTTCAAGGATGCCTGGCTGGACCGCTAGGTAGGTGCCACCCGGGCCGCCATGGCGACCCGGGTGTTTCAGCTATGTCAGGAATATGCTCATGTTATATGCCCGATTGATCGTCATGCGGCTATTCAAAGCCGTGATCGTCCTGTTTTTGATCGTGATCTTCAACTTCTTCCTGATTCAGATGGCCCCCGGCGACCCAGCGGCCATTCTGGCCGGGGAAGCCGGTGCCGCCGACCAGGAGTTTCTCGACCAGCTGCGCGTGCGCTTCGGCCTCGACCAGCCTATCTACGTGCAGCTATGGCGCTACGTCTCCGGCATTGCCATGCTGGATTTTGGCTACTCCTACCGGCTGGGCACGCCCGTCTTCGACCTGATCATGGCACGCTTGCCCGCCACGCTGCTGCTCACCGGCACCGCCTTTGTGCTCTCGCTGGTGCTGGGCATCATTGCCGGTTCCATGGCGGCGGCCAGAGCCAAGAAACCATCGGGCTCGCTGATCATGGCGCTGGCGCTGGTGTTCTACGCGACGCCGCTGTTCTGGGTGGCGCTGATGTCCGTGGTGGTGTTCTCGGTGTACCTGGGCTGGCTGCCTGCCTATGGGCTGTACACCGTGGGCGCTGGCCATACCGGGCTGGCCCTGGCGCTGGACGTGGCGAAACACCTGGTGCTGCCTGCCACGACCCTGGCGCTCTTTTTCATGGCGATTTACACCCGCATGACGCGCACCTCCATGCTGGATGCCGCTCAGCAGGATTATGTCAAAACGGCCCGGGCCAAGGGGCTCAAGCCGGGCGTCATCCAGCGCCGCCATGTGCTGCGCAACGCTCTGCTTCCCATCATCACGCTGGCGGGCCTGCAGGCCGGGCAAATGGTGGGCGGCGCGATCCTCACCGAAACCGTGTTCGCTTGGCCCGGCATCGGCAGGCTGATGTTCGAAGCGCTGCAACAGCGTGACTACAACCTCTTGCTGGGTATTTTCTTCTTCTCTGCGGCGCTGGTGATCGTGTTCAACATTCTCACCGATCTGGTGTATCGCCTGGCAGACCCACGCATCAAGGGGGCCTCATGAGCTTTTTTGCACGTTTCGCCCAGAACCGCGGGGCGCTGGTGGGGCTGGTTATCCTGCTGGTGATCATCGCCATGGCCCTTCTTGCCCCGCTGCTGTTTCCCGAATCGCCCTGGCGCATGGTGCAGCGCCCCTTTCTGCCGCCGTTCTCGCAGGAGGGGTTTCCCCTGGGCACCGACACCATGGGCCGCAATGTGGCGGCGGGCCTGATGCATGGCGCCTGGGTATCGCTGCTGATTGGCCTGGTGTCCACCAGCGTGGCCCTGCTGATTGGCGTGCCGCTGGGGGCCATTGCCGGGTATTACGGTGGCTGGATCGATGACGTGCTGATGCGCATCACCGAGTTTTTCCAGACCATTCCCAACTTTGCCCTGGCCATCGTGCTGGTGGCCATCATGCAGCCCAGCGTGACCTCCATCGTGCTGGCCATTGCCCTGGTGAGCTGGCCGCCCGTGGCCCGCCTGGTGCGGGCGGAGTTCATGTCGCTGCGCCACCGGGAGTACGTCGAGGCCGCTCGGCTGGTGGGCCAGTCCAATACCACCATCATCCTGCGCCAGATCCTGCCCAATACCCTCTCGCCCATCATCGTGCTGGCCTCGCTCATGGTGGCCACGGCGATTCTGCTGGAGTCGTCGCTCTCGTTTCTGGGGCTGGGCGACCCGAACGTCATGTCCTGGGGCTACATGATCGGTGCCGCGCGTACCGTGATTCGCCAGGCATGGTGGCTGAGCTTCTTCCCTGGCGTGGCCATTCTGCTGACCGTCCTGGCACTCAACCTGGTCGGTGAAGGGCTGGACGATGCGCTGAACCCCAAACTTTCCCGTGAGCGTTAGGAGCCTGCCATGAACGATGTCGTGCAACCCGCTGGCCAGGACGAGGCGCCCGCCGTACTACAGATCGAAGGCTTGAGCGTGGTGCTGCCCAAAGGCGCAGACCGACCGCTGGCGGTGGAGAATGTCAGCTATAGCGTCAACCGTGGCGAGATCATGTGCGTGGTCGGGGAGTCCGGGTCGGGCAAGTCCATGGCCGCCAACACGGTCATGGGCCTGCTGCCCAAGGGCGTTCGCCCCGTGCAGGGCAGCGTCACGTTCGAAGGCCAGAACCTGCTGGCCCTGAGCGAAAAGCAGCACCGAACACTGCGCGGCCTGAAGATCGGCATGATCTTCCAGGAACCAATGACGGCACTGAACCCCTTGATGCGCGTGGGCGCACAGATTGCCGAAGTGTTCGAGGCCCATGGCCAGCTCAGCCCCCGGCAGCGCCAGACGCGGGCGCTGGAACTGCTGGTGGAAGTGGGTATCCCGCAGCCAGAGAAGGCCATCAGCGCCTACCCCTTCGAGCTTTCCGGCGGGCAGCGGCAGCGGGTGATGATTGCCATGGCGCTGGCGCTCGAACCGGTGCTGTTGATTGCCGATGAGCCCACCACGGCGCTGGATGTGACCACCCAGGCGCAGATTCTGGCGCTGATTCGTGATCTGCAACAGCGGCGTGGCATGGCCGTCATGTTCATCACCCACGATTTTGGCGTGGTGGCGGAAATCGCCAACCGTGTTTGCGTCATGCGCCATGGCCGCATCGTCGAAATCGGCAATGCTCGGGATGTGCTGGAGAACCCGCAGGATGCGTATACCCAGGCCTTGATCGCCGCCATTCCCAGCAACGCCCTTCCCCCGCACCGGGCACCTGCCACCTCGGCGCCCCTGCTGGAGATCAAGGGGCTCAACAAGGTGTTTCGTTCACGCGGGGGCTGGTTCAAGGCCACTCGGGAAGTGCGCGCGCTGGATGACGTATCGCTGACGCTGGCCAAAGGCGAGACCGTGGGTATCGTGGGCGAGTCCGGCTCGGGAAAATCGACCCTTGGCCGCTGCGTGGTGCGCCTGGAGCACCCGGATAATGGCGAGCTGCTGCTGGATGGGGTCAATTTTTCGCAGTTGAGCGGCAGCGCGCTGCGCCGCGAACGCCACCGGGTGCAGATGATTTTTCAGGACCCTTATGCGTCCTTGAACCCGCGCACCCGGGTCGGCATGGCCATCGCTCAAGGCCCCATGGCCAACGGCACGCCGAAGGCCGCCGCGCTCCGCCAGGCCGGTGAGCTGTTGGAACTGGTGGGGCTGGGTGCCAGTGCCGTGACGCGTTTTCCCCATGAGTTTTCAGGCGGCCAACGCCAGCGCATCGGCATTGCCAGAGCGCTGGCGCTCAACCCTGAATTGATCGTGGCCGATGAGGCGGTCTCTGCGCTGGACGTCTCCATTCAGGCGCAGGTGCTGGAGCTGCTGGAATCGCTGAAACAGCGGCTGTCGCTGTCACTGCTGTTCATCACGCACGACTTGCGGGTGGCCGCCCAGATTTGTGATCGTATCGTCGTCATGCAGCATGGGCGCATCGTCGAGCAAGGCAGCGCCGAGCAGATATTTCTGGCCCCCCAGGCGGCCTATACCCGTTCGCTGCTCGATGCGATTCCGGGGCGCGACGCGCCTGCCGCCGCGTCGGCCTGATTAGCCTTTGATGTGTCACACGCTGGTTCATGAGCGTTGATTCATACGTCTTGATTCACACAATCGTCTTCACACAACTGTCTTCAAACACTTTATTCACACAACGATGGAACGTCACGTAAGGAAACAGGCATGCAGATTACCCTGGAGGCGCTTCGCGCCATCGTCGGCCCCGCGCACGTACTCACCGGAGACGATGTGCGTAGCCGCCGCGTCGACTGGATGACCGGCGCTCCCTGCCTTGCCGGTGCCATCGTGCGCCCGGCCAGCACCCAAGCGTTGGCCGAGGTGATGCGCGCTTGCCACGAGGTCCGGCAGCCGGTGGTGACCCACGGCGGGCTGACCGGGCTGGTGCATGGCGCCGACGCCAGCGAAGAGGAGCTGGTGATTTCACTGGAGCGCATGACCGCCATCGAAGAGATCGACCACGTTGGCGGTACGCTGACCGTCCAGGCCGGTGCCCCTTTGCAGCGGGTACAGGAGGCCGCCAGCGACGCGGGCTTGCAGTTCCCGCTGGATTTGGGCGCCCGGGGCAGTTGCACGATTGGCGGTAATATCGCCACCAACGCCGGGGGCGTGCGGGTGATCCGCTATGGCATGATGCGCCAGCAGGTGCTGGGGCTGGAAGCCGTGATGGCCGATGGCCGTATCGTGAGCTCCATGAACCGCATGCTGAAAAACAATGCCGGGTTCGACCTCAAGCAGCTGTTCATTGGCAGTGAAGGCACGCTGGGTATCGTGACCCGCGCGGTGCTGCGCTTGCAGCCGCCCACGCCCAGCGAACAAACCGCGCTGGTGGCCTGCCCTTCGTTCGAGGCCTTGACGGCCCTGCTCCGCCACATGGGCAAGGCGCTGGGCGGTAGCCTGGGGGCTTTCGAGGTCATGTGGCAGAACCATTACCGCCTGCTGACGGAAACCTCGGGACGCCACACGCCCCCCATTGCCACCAGCCATCCGTTTTATGTCATCATCGAATCCCTGGGTAGCGATGCCGAGCGCAATACGACCCAGTTCCGTGAGGCCCTGGAGAGAGCGCTGGAGAACGAGCTGATCGTCGATGCGGTGCTGGCTCAGTCAGCGGCACAGCGAGACGGCCTGTGGGCCATTCGTGAAGACATCGAAGGCCTGGTCCAGGCCATGACCCCGGTATTGACGTTCGATGTCAGCCTGCCGATTGCCGACATGCAGCGCTACACCGATGCCCTGGAGCACCAGTTGACCCAGCGCTGGCCCGATGCCCGGCTCGTGGTCTTTGGCCACCTGGGCGATGGCAACCTGCATATTTCGGTGTGCGTGGGCAGTCATGAATTGGCGGTACGCCGGGAGGTCGAGACCCTGGTGTATCAACCCCTGGCGGCGCTGGGCGGCTCGGTGTCTGCCGAACATGGGATCGGCCTGGAAAAGCGCCCATGGCTGGAGACCTGCCGCTCGGCAGAGGAGGTTGCGCTGATGCATACCCTCAAGCAGGCACTCGACCCTCATAAGCTGCTGAATCGTGGCAAAATATTGCGTTGAACATTGAACTGATCAGGACCTGATTATGCCCCGCTATCCCGACCACCTGACGGGCGTTGGCCCCGTGAACCCTTTCCCCGGCATCAAGGTGCTGGAGCGGCGGCTCGGCCGTGAGATCCCTCACCGCCTGGGCTCCAACGAGGGGCTGGACATGCCCCACCGTGCGCTGCGGGAACACTTCGGCGATGCCGTGGCACAACACGTGTATTGCTATGGCGATGCCGAAGCGCTGGGCGTTCGCCAGCGCATCAGCGCCCAGCAAGACATTCCCCTTGACCACCTGCTGGTGGACGCCGGTGCCGACAGCCTGATCGCCCTGGCACTGCGCACCACCTGCACCGTGGGCGAGGCCGTGGTGAGCACCGCAGGCACCTACCCCACCTTCGGGTACTTTGCCCAGGGCCAGGGCTGCCGGTTGGTCGAGCCCAGCTACCATGAAGCGCCTGGCGTGCTCGCCCCCGATCTGGAAGCGCTGGCGGCAGCGGCCCATCAGGAGCAAGCGCGGCTGGTGTACCTGGCCAACCCGGACAACCCCAGCGGCCACCTGCACAGCGATAGCGCCATTCTCAAGTTTCGCCAGGCGCTCCCCAACGACTGCTGGCTGCTGCTGGATGAGGCCTACGGGGATTTTCGTGACGATGCGGGAAGTGAGTTCCTGGGCCAGGCGCTGCCGGGGGTGATTCGCCTGCGCACGCTCTCCAAGGCCCATGGCCTGGCGGGCATGCGGATTGGCTACGCAATTGCCGAGCCCGACGTGCTGGCGATGATGATGAAAGTGCGTATTCACTACGCGGTCTCTTCCTTCACCCAGGCCGCCGCCGAGGTCGTGCTCGACCACCCCGAGGAAGTGCAGCAGCATATTGCGGATGTCAAAGCGCGCCGTGAACAGCTGGCGCTGCACTTCACGGCGCTGGGGGCAGACGTGCTGCCCAGCGCCACCAACTTCGTCGGCATCCGCCTATCCAGCGCCGAGCTGGCCGCCGCCGTGCATCAGGAACTGCTGGACGATGGCGTGCTGGTGGCCCGCCTTGCTCACCCGCAACTGGCCAACGTGATTCGCATCACGGCGGTAGAAGAGGCACTGCAGCCGGGCAGGTTGGCGGCGCTGGAAAAGGCGCTTCGACAGCACGGCTAGCCGCGCAGGCCCTGGCGCCACTCCCCTCTCATGCCGGGGTCAGCCAGTGCTGGTAGGCCTCCAGCTCGCCGCGTACCACCTGGCGATAGAGCTGCTGCAGCTGCGCCGTGACGCTGTGGGCAGGTATCGGCTCGCTGGGCGGCGGTGCTTCGGCACGATGGCCGATGCGTCGTCCATCCAGCTCCCTGAGCGGCAGAATTTCGGCAGCAGTGCCGGTCAGGAAGGCTTCGTCGGCGGTGTACAGCTCATCGCGGGTGATACGCCGCTCTTTCACTTCGATGCCCAGCACGTCGCGGGCCAGCTGTATGACGCTGTCTCGGGTGATGCCCTGCAGGCAAGAGGTGACTTCCGGGGTGTGCAGCACGCCATCGCGCAGCAGGAAGACATTCGCCGCCGAGGCCTCGGCCACGTACCCTTCGGGGTCGAGCATGATGGTCTCATCGAACCCGGCCTTGACCGCCGTGTTGAGCGCCAGCATCGAATTCACGTAGTGGCCGCTGGTCTTGGCGCGGCACAGGCTGATGTTGACATGGTGGCGCGCCCAGGAAGAGGTCAAGGCACGCAATCCATGGGTCGCGGCCTGCGGTGAAAGGTATGGCCCCAAATCCCAGGCGGCGATCATCACATGGGTGGTCAGCCCTTGGGCGCGCAGCCCGAGGCCTTCTGAACCAAGAAACACGGTGGGCTTCAGGTAGGCATCCAGCAAGCCGTTTTTGGTAATGCTTTTGCACTGAGCATCGATCAGCTCGGCTTCACGAAACGGCAGCGGAATATCCAGCGCGTGGGCACTGTCCACGAGCCTGCGGGTGTGCTCCTCCACCCGGAACAGGCACGGGCCTTGCGCACCGGCGTAGGCCCGCACGCCCTCGAAGCAGCCCATCCCGTAATGTAGCGTATGGGTGAACACATGAACCCTGGCATCTCGCCAGGCAAGCCACTGGCCGTCCTGCCAGATCCAGCCGTCTCGATCATGAAGAGGTGTCATCGGGTGGTTTGCTCCCACTGTCGTTGCCAGTTATCGATCAATGCCTGCTGGTGCGGCTGCAGCGCCTGATAACCCCAGGCGGCGATTTCGTCATTTTGCGGGTCGAACACGGTGGTCGTGCTGCCCGCCAGCGTCTGGATCACCGCATGGCCGCAGAGCGGCACGTAGCCTTCGGAGTAGCCGCCTTCGTGCACCATCACCAGCTTGCCAGCGCAGCAGCGCTCCGCCACGGCCTTTACTTGCGCCGTCATGGTGGCGAAGGCCTGACTGTTGAGCAGCATCTTGCCCAGCGGGTCCTTGGCACAGGCGTCGTAGCCACAGGCAACGATGATGAGATCGGGCTGGAAGGCTTCCAGCGCAGGCAGCACCAGCCTTTCCATGGCATACGCATAGGCCCCCAGGCCACACCCGGGGGGCAGCGGCAGGTTGAGATTCGCCCCGGTTCCAGCGCCCTCCCCCTGCTCTTCGAAAGCGCCGCTCTCCAGCGGGTAGTTGGCTGCCTGATGTATTGAGATGGTGAAGGTGTTCGGGTCGCGATAGAACGCAGCCTGCTGGCCGTTACCGTGGTGTACGTCCCAGTCGAGTATCGCCACGCGACTGGCCTGGCCCAGCGCCTGAGCACGCATCACCGCCACGGGAATATTGCCTAACAGGCAGAACCCACGGCCCTGATCGGCTTCGGCATGGTGGCCCGGCGGGCGGCACAGGGCGTAGGCGTTGCGTACTTCGCCCCGGGCGACGGCGTCTACGGCGGCGATGGCCAAGCCCGCCGAGTGGGTCGCGGCGGCCCAGCTGCCCGGCATGTAGGGCGCGCAGTCGCCGCCGTTACCGCCCCTTGCCGCATCGCCTGCCTGAAGTTCTTCCAGGTAGCGCGGCGTGTGAAAGCGCAGCAGGTCTTCCAGCGTGGCGGCGGGCGGCTTGACCACGTAAAGCTCGTCGATCAGCCCGCTGACTTCCAGAATGTTTTTCAGCCGCCGCTTGCTTTCGGGGCTTTCCGAGGCGGCCTGGGGCTGCAAGAACTCACCCGGCGCCGAGAACACGCCGATGGCCCCCTGGTCGTGCCAGAAGCAGCGTTCGTGCCAGTAGAAGCCGGTACCGCTCATGCGTTAAACCCCTCCATGAAGGCCGCCAGGTTGGCGCTGAGCTGTTCGGTGGGGTAGCCGCCTTCCTGCACGATCACCATGGGGAGCGACAGCGCGGCCAGACGCTTGCCTACCTCGATAAACGCTTCGGTTTCCACGTTCAAACCGGCCAGCGGGTCTTCCTTATGGGCATCCAGCCCCAGAGCGACCACCACCGCATCCGGTTCGAAACGCTGCAAGTGATCGATCAAAATCGCCAGCGCGTCCAGATAGACCTCACCGTCGCTGCCCACCGGCAGGGGGAGGTTCACGTTGGCGCCCACGCCGTCATCGCTGCCTTCTTCGTCAGCCCCGCCCCAGAAAAAGGGGTAGAAGTCGTTGGGGTCGGCGTGCAGGGAACCGGTCCATACATCGTTTCTGGCGTAGAAAATGTCCTGGGTGCCGTTGCCGTGGTGCAAATCCACATCGATGATCGCCACTCTGGCAAAGCGTTCGCGCAGCACGGTCGCGGCCAGCGCCGAGTTGTTCAGCAGGCAAAAGCCGCCTGCCCGCTCAGGCCCGGCATGGTGGCCGGGTGGGCGGCACAGTGCATAGGTCACCGTCTCCCGTGCCAACACGGCTTCCGCGGCTGCTTCTGCGGTGGCCGCCGAGGCCAATGCGCCCTGGAAACTGGTGGCGCTGAGCGGGCAAGCCATGTCGTGCAGGTGCCAGCCCGCCTGGCCGATGGGGTGGCGGGGGTAGTGGTGGCCGCCGCCGCAGGGGTGAATGTTGGGCGCCACCAGCGCGGCGGCGTTGGGCAACGCCTGCCAGCGGGCATGGATCGTTTCCAGAAAGGTCAGGTAGCGCGGCGTATGAATCTGCGCCAGCCGCTGGCGCAGCTGGGGCGAGTCCGACGCGCCCGGTGCCACCAGTTTGAGGCCCACCTTTGCCAACCCCTGAGTGAGCAGCTCGGCCCGCACCGGCCCTTCCGGGGAAGGCGCCGGCTGGCCACGCAGCAGGAAGGTGGGCGGCGCATGCAGCGCCTGATCAGGATGATAAAAACACTTCATGGTCACCGTCCTTTGGCCATTGGAGCTAGCAATCGCTACTTCAGCGTAGCGGGTAACGACTCCCAGAGCTCGATCGCCGCGGCTAAATCTTCCAGAGAGGCGCCCACCGACTTGAACAGCGTGATGGCCTGCGGGCTGGTGCGCCCGGGCTTCTCGCCACGCAAGACGTCGGCCAGCTCCGCCTGGATCTCCTCGAACTGGAAGGCGCCTTCCTCGATGGCCTGCAGGATGTCGCCCGCTTCGCCTTGTGCCCCCGCGTAGGTATCCACGAACACCTGGGCACGGCGCAGGCACTCGGCATCGGTTTCGCGCATTTGCGGACGAAAGGCGCCGATCAGGTCCAGGTGCGTGCCTGGGGTCAGCCACTCGCCCCGGATGATGGGCTGGGTGGAGAGCGTCACGCAGCTGACGATGTCGGCCTCTGCCACGGCGGTGGCCAAGGTATCGACGACCTGGGTATCGAAGCGGTCTGCATACTCTTCGGCAATGGCGGCTGCCTTGTGAGGGTTACGCCCCCAGACCAGCACGCGCTTGATGGGCCTGACGCTTGCGTGGGCTTCGATCACCATGGGGGCCAGCTTGCCGGTACCCACCACCAGCAGCGTTTCGGCGTCTTCCCTGGCCAGCACCCGAGCCGCCAGCGCAGAAGCAGCAGCGGTGCGGCGGCGGGTCAGTTCGCTGCCATCGATGCACGCCAGCGGCTGGCCGTGTTGACCTTCGCTGAGCAGGTAAAGGCCGGAAATGGCCGGCAGGCCGTGTTCGGCATTTTGCGGAAACACATTGACCATCTTCACCCCAATATAGCCTGCCGCTTCCCAGGCGGGCATCAGCAGCATGGTGGCTTCGCCATCCGGCCGATGCATGGCGTGATGGTGGCGCGGTGGCGACTCCACCCCGTTCACGAAGGTGTGGTGCAGGCGCTCGATCAAGCCTGGCCAGGCTAGAAACTGCTCGACTTCCTTGGCAGAAATGACCTTCATGCCCACTCCCCCTGCAGGTGATAGACGAGGCCTTGCACAATGACCCGATGGGTAGCAAAGGCCACCGCGTGCGTGTGGGCATGGGGATAAAACGAGGGTGGTAGCATCAGCGCTCTCCAGCGTCATCGAACTTCTCTTGAGACTACGACGATGCAGCAGCGGTTGCTTGCCCGAGACTCTGGCAAGTTTGCCCGTAAGTCAGGTAGGCAGCGGTTTCAGACGCTAGCGATCCGACGAAGGGGAAATGTCGAAGTAACGACGGTAGGCGCGGGAAAAGCTGCCCTGGTCGCGAAAACCCACCAACATGGCGATATGGCCAAGGCTCATGGCGCTATGCCGCACCAGGGTACGTGCATGCTCCAGCCGCCTGCGCTGCACATAGGCCAGCGGCGTCACCCCGGTCAGCTCACGAAAGCAGCTATGAAAGTGGCCGGGACTCAAGGCGCATAGTGCGGCCATCTGCTCGACACGAATGTCATCGGCCAGGTGCTGATCGAGCCAGGCATCCAGGCGCTCCAGGTCCAGCCGCTCACTGATGCAGCGCGCGCCCATTTGGGCTGCCGTCTGGAGCGGTGCATCCTGCAGGTACATGTAGAGCGCCCGCAGTAACAGCGCGGCAATTTCGTTTTGCAGGGCTGGACACTGATCCAACTGATGGGCCAGCGCATGGGTGAGCTGGTTCAAAGCGGGGGGAACGGTAAAGAAGCGCGGTTTATCGAATAGCCGCTCGATCTCACTGCCCTTTTCCAGCGTGGCCAGGTGCTGCACGGGGATATCCAGCACCAGGGTACGGTTGCTGCCATCGCCCTGATACTCGTGATGGCGTGACGAAGGGATCAAGCAGCCCCGGCGAGCGGTCACCCGCTCCCCCTGGCCTTCCATGGACAGTTCCGTCACGCCACACGTGGCCAGTATCAACTGGTGAAAATCGTGGGTGTGCGCCACCTGCTCTTGCGCCAGATTGCGGCTATGCAGCTCGAACTGGACCATGACCGTACCGTTCGGGAAGTGTGAGAAGGAAGCTTCACTATAAAACGATCACGAAAGAAAAATCGAGGGGGCGTTAACGCTCGGTTAACGCCCCCTCGTGACAGCCTTGAAGCAACCGATCAGGCGTCGGGCAGTGCCGCGATGACCATGATTTCCACTTTCCACTCGGGCTTGGCCAGCTTGGCTTCCAGCGCAGCGCGCACCGGCGGACGACCCGGTACTACCCAGGCTTCCCACGCTTCGTTCATTTCTGCGAACTCGGCCATGTCGGTGACCCATACCTGCGCAGAGATCAGGTGCTCTTTGGAAGTGCCCGCCTGCGCCAGCAGCTCATCGATACGCGCCAGCACCTGCTCGGTTTGGCCACGCATGCCCACCGTGGCATCGGCCGGCACCTGGCCCGCGAGGTAGACGGTTCCGTTATGAATGGCCACCTGGCTCATGCGTGCATTGCTTTCGTGATAGGTCACGCCCATGGGGTTGTCTCCCGCGACATTGGGTTGATGAAGTGATGACATGCGTGACCAGTCAACTGCCTGGCCACGCGTTGATAGTGGCATGATTTACGCTGCGCACCAACACAAGCCCGCCTCTGCAGAGCCTGGCTTGCCACTGCAGGAGCTTTCACATGCATCAAGTGATGTTGTAGTTGGTATTCCAGTTATCTTCGAGGAACCCGTTAAGGTCCAGATTTTCGAAGTTGGCGAGCAACTGGGTATCGAAGTCACTGCCTGTGAGCTCAACACGGAATAGCTGAGCATCATCTTCAATGTCGGGGGTGTCTCCATTACCTGCCAACAGGTAGACCACTTCGTCACTGTTCAGGCCAAGTTGATCCAGCCAACCTGCCGTGCCATTCATGAACTCTTCAGTGGTAAATACGGCAAACGCAATATCCTCACCTAACGCAGTCAAATCGTCATAGCGCTCAAAGCCAGGCTCATCACCGCGCAGCGCATCGAACTCATTGGCCGTCAGGTCGATGAACAGCTGATCGAAGCCTGGTTCACTTCCTACTCGGAAATCCGTGATCAGCTCAATACCGTCAGCCGCTTGGCCGTCAACATTAAACGTTTTGGATAGCTGCGTGACGCTCCCCCCCGGTGCGGCGCCTGGCTGGTGGGTATAGCCGTTGACCGTAAAAGTGATATTCAGGTCTTGCTCATCATCACTTTCGAGCGGGTCATCAATAATGACAATACTTGCTGCATCATCGATCAAGAATTCAGCAGGAACACCATTATTACCCGCTACATTGAGTGTATAAATATTCGCATAGGTATCCTGGACTACCCAAGTGGCTAATGACGATAGAGGAGTATCGCTATTGACCGCTCCCTCCAAGAGTAATGTCGATGTCTCGAACAACCGCTCGGCTGCCCGAGCATCCAACGCCCCTGCATCAAAGAACGATGCTTGATCCGTTTGCAAGGCATAATTCTCGGGAAGACTTAAGCCATCCAGAGAGCGCTGTATCAAAGCACTTAGTGGGTACGTGACGGTCAGCCCTTCTTGGTCAAAGTTGGGTAGCTCGCTGAGCACTTCAAAGTCCTGGAAGCTAATTTCGTCCACGTTCACCCGAACACTGCTAGCGGCAGACAAAGCCTCACTACCTATTGCGTTGAGCACTTGATCAACACTATCTTCGATTACCCAATTTAACAGCGTTTCACGGTCGAGACTTTCAGCATTGCTTGCCCCTGAGAGAATCTCCTCTACCGTCACTAACAGAGACTCTACTTCACTGACCACTAACGATGCGGCATCGAATGGCTGTCCAGCATTAATTTCATAGCTACCCGGCCGCCCCTCATTACTGCCGGGCAGCTCCCCCCCTGCATTGACTTCAGCAATCGCTTCCTCTAGCGAATAGCTGACATTAACATTTTCGAGATCTACGTTGCCTAAGGTAACAAAGGCCTCGTACTGCTCAGGAGTCAGAGATGCACTACTACCCAGATCCAATGTAATCGTGTCCGCTCCGCTGATCCACGGAGCGGCGCCCGCAGCAAGAAGCTCGTCTGGCTGAGCGCTCGTGATGCTCCACGTCTGCAGTGCTTCAACACTCACCGCTTGACGATTAAGCGCTCCATCTACAATGGCTTGTGTAGCCTGATAACGTGTCTCAGCATTAGGCACGCTAGTAAGTAAGAAGTTGGGTATTTCAACCCTGCTTGCCACAATTTCATAGCTATCAGCAATGTTTTCGATATCACCAAGCGTCAAGTTGCGGGTAAAGATAAATCTGACAGGCGTATCTTCCAGCTCAAAATTACTCAGCCGTTGTAACCGCTGAAGGTCTGCAATGGCGAGAATATCATTATTGACCGACACCTGTTCTGCGCCTGTCAAATACAAAGGAAACTGATTATTCGATTGGGTAGCCAACAAGGCAGAAGCTGAGTCGATAACGCTCCATTTCAGCAGCTCATTCACCGCGGGAACAGGGGCGTTCGCACCTGAAAGGGCGAGTACGGCGCTCTCTACAATGGGTCTTACTTCTTCCGCCGTCAAAACACCAATCGACAGTTCTGTATCAGCAAGACGGTAGCCTGCACTATTGCCCTCTTCTCCCTTGACAAGCGCCTCCACCCCTTCTGACTCAATGATTTCTAACGCTTCTTCAAGCGTATACAAAATCTCCACCGGATCACTATTGTAATCGTAGTTGCCAAGACCAATGAGTGACTGGTACTGTTCATAAGTCAACTGCGCATCCGTAATTTGAACACGATCGGCCAAGACAATATGATCTTGTGCAATAGCTTGAATAATATTGCTTGCCGTATCGTTCACCGTCCAGTCAAACAGACGTTGAGCGGTCTCGTTATCACTCTCTACATTTCGACCCGCTTCTAATACTGCACGCACATTTGTTAGCTCGTTTGCAGCCTCTTCAACGACGAGTGTCGCTACAAAAGGTGTTGCAGTATCATTCAGCACGAAGCGACCATCAGGCGCTAATATATCCGCCGACTGAGCTCGAAGTGCATCATTGATATCAGCGTAAACTACGGTTACCTCTTCCCCTAAACTGAAATTATCTAATCTACCCATCAGTTGCTCATATTGAGCTGCTGTCAGCGTTTCGTCTGTCACCTCAACACTTTCAGCAAGTTGGAGGCCGTCAGGAGCAGAAGCACCCAAACGTGACTGAATATTGTTGTAGCTATCCAGAATGCTCCAGGAGTAAACGCTACTCAGGTCAGGCGAGTTCTCTGCCCCACCTAACAACTCGCGAACGATAGACAGATTCTCGATGGCATCTTCCGCTGCCAGGGACTCCAGAACAAGCTGCGGCTGTGTATTGATAAGATAATTATCTACCACATCATCGGGGCCTCGCTCAAATGCCTGGCCGAGGGTGTATTCAACCTGTTCATTGCCGCGCTGATAACCCCGATTATCATTTTCAATCGCCAATAAAGATTCGAATTGATCAACTGTAATCTGCTGATCAGTAAGACGAATCTCGTCAGCACCAACCATGAAAGCAGCACCTTGCTCGATTGCTAGAACGGCACTTGCACTATCTTGAACGATCCAATTAAAAAGCTCGTCGACATTTAAACTATCAGCATTATCAGCACTACCTACAACCAACTCCACACGCTCAAGAGTCGAGCGAGACTGAGCAACACTCAGCTCACCTGGTGCATAGGTATCTGTCTCTAATAAATAGCTATCGGGTAACGCAACATCTGTATTGACGGCACCTTCAAGCGTGTATCGCACGACCGTGGAGCCTAAGTCGAAATTTTCTAACTCGATAAGACGCTCATATTCTGGCTGGCTAATTTCAGAATTTGAAACAAACACCTGATCAGCTAACGCAACGTGATTCTCGGACAAGTCTTCAATAATCACGGTGGCATCATCAACGACTACCCAATGGAAAGGTAGACGCTCGCCTAAGCTGTCACGATTTTCAGCACTGTCTACCAGGTCAGTGATCTGTAGGTAGGCCTCTTGTGCTTCCGCAACACTCACCTCCCCTGCGTCAAGCAGGCTGTCTACACTAATCGCATAGCCATTCAGCAAGGTTCCTCTATCATCCGCTCGGATAGCTTCTTCCAGCGTGTATTCGACGACTTCGCCAGTCCTTATGTAGTTACTGTCTAAACCAAGGAGGCTTTCATACTCTGACAGTGTGATTAAGTCATCACTGACGCTAACTGACGTTGCTCTCAGCAGGTGCGGCACATTATCCGCACTTAAAATATTATCCGCACTATCCACAACGGTCCAATTAAAGAGCTGGTCCGCGTCTAAGGACTGCGCGTTCATAGCACCTGACAAAATCAACTCTACCGAGCTCAGCAACTGCTCTGCCTCTACGACACTCAAACTACCTGCATTTAACACAGAGCTATCTGAAATATCGTAATTTTCCGCAATCACCGCTGCGTTAACCGCTTGAGAAAGCGTATAACTTACGACGGTCTCTCCCAACTGGAAATTATCCAGACCATTAAGAAGCTCAAACTCTTCTACAGTGATGGCACGATCACTAATCACGACAGGGTTGGCCCCAGTAACGGCGCTCTCTTCAATACTATCAATAATAGCACTTGCCGTGTCACTAACCGACCACTGGAACAATGACACAGGGGGTTGATTATTAGCTCCTTGCAAAACCCGAGAGACATCCGCAAATGATGCAATCGCCTGAGAAACAGTGACCACACCAGCATCCAATGGAGCATCTAAATCGAGAACGTAATTAGCGGGCAATGTTTCTACCGCCAACGCATTCTCCAAGGTATAAATAACGTCTGTGACACCTAGGGAGCGTTAACAATTAGGCCAGCCATATGACGGCGGATATAAGGTTGAGTAGCGACTGGTAGTTTCTCGCCAGTCGCTCATAGCGTGTTGCCAGCCGCCTGAACTGCTTGATTTTCT
>NZ_PINZ01000038.1:0-29767 GCF_002810305.1 Halomonas sp. 141 | reverse complement strand
TTGGCTCCTCGAGCAGGACTCGAACCTGCGACCCAATGATTAACAGTCATTTGCTCTACCAACTGAGCTATCGAGGAACTGCTCAAACACGGTGCGTAGTATACTGATAGAAACGCGCGGGTCAAGTCTCGATTACAAGTGGAGTGCTAGCCGCTGGTTCGGTGTGTCCGTATAATGCAGCCATTCAGCGGCAGATGACTGCCCAACGATTTTTTCATTCATCCCTCGTCTCTTCAGAAAGACGACCCATAGACGACAGGTACCGATGGCGAAGAAGCTCTTCATCAAAACGCACGGCTGCCAAATGAACGAGTACGACTCCTCTCGGATGGCAGACCTACTCGGCGAATCCCATCAGCTGGAGCTCACCGACAACGAGAAGGAAGCGGACGTCATTCTGCTGAACACCTGCTCGATTCGTGAAAAGGCACAGGACAAGGTCTACCACCAACTGGGCCGTTGGAAGAAGCTCAAGGACGCCAACCCGGAACTGGTCATTGGCGTCGGTGGCTGCGTGGCCAGCCAGGAAGGCGAAGCGCTGCGCAAACGCGCACCTTACGTGGACATGATCTTCGGGCCGCAAACCCTGCATCGCGTTCCCCAGATGCTCGACGCCCGCAAGAACAACCAGATTGCGGCGGTGGATGTCACCTTCCCCGAAATCGAAAAGTTCGACCACCTGCCCCAGCCCAAGTCGGATGGCGCCACGGCGTTCGTGTCGGTGATGGAAGGCTGCTCCAAGTACTGCACCTTCTGCGTGGTGCCCTACACCCGCGGCGAAGAGGTCTCGCGCCCCTTCGAAGCCGTGATGGATGAGGTCATCCACTTGGCCGACCAGGGTGTACGGGAAATCAACCTGCTGGGCCAGAACGTCAACGCCTACCGCGGCGACAATGAGGATGGCGACGAGATCGACCTGGCCGAACTGATCGCCTGCATTGCCGCCGTGGACGGTATCGACCGTATCCGCTTCACCACCTCGCACCCGGTGGAGTTCACCGATAGCCTGGTCGATGCCTTTGCCGATATCCCGGAGCTGGTGAGCCACCTGCACCTGCCGGTACAGTCTGGTTCCGACCGTATCCTGAGCGCCATGAAGCGCGGCCATACGGCGGAAGAGTACATCGAGAAAATGGAGCGCATCCGCGCCAACCGCCCGGACATCAGCTTCTCCTCCGACTTCATCATCGGTTTCCCCGGCGAGACCGAAGAGGATTTCGAAGCCACCATGGACTTGATCCATCGCATTGGCTTCGACCACTCCTTCAGCTTCGTCTACTCGGCACGCCCTGGCACCCCCGCTTCGGGCCTGCCCGACGACACCCCGGAAAGCGTCAAGAAACAGCGTCTGGCCATTCTGCAGGAACGCATTCTGCAGCAGGCGGCGCAAATCAGCCGCCGTATGGTGGGCTCTACCCAGCGCATTCTGGTGACCGGGTTCTCGCCCAAGGACCCCGGCCAGCTCTCCGGGCGTACCGAGAACAACCGGGTCGTCAATTTCCGTGCTGCCAACCCCACCGAGCTGATTGGCTACTTCGTCGATGTCGAGATCACCGAAGCGCTGCCCAACTCGCTGCGTGGTGAACTGGCCTCCGCCGAGCGTTATTGAGCCTTCTCTTATCCTGGGTAATTGCCCCGACCCCGTCGGGGCATTAAGCTGAAACGCACACACACCAACGAAAGGGTTTCCTCCTCTTGAGCCAGCCATCACCTCAGGCCAATCGCATCATTACCCTAAGCCTTGAACCCAATGACCCGCAGCGCCTTGCCAGCCTCTGCGGCCAGCAGGACGAGCACCTAAAGCTGATCGAGAGCCGCCTGGACGTGACGTTGCGCAACCGTGGCAACGTTTTTCAGCTGGCCGGTGCAGCCAACCGCATCAAGGCGGCTGCCAATGTCCTTGAGCACCTGTACCGCGAAACGGCGGCCGCCGAGCTATCGGCAGATACCGTCCACCTGTTCTTGCAGGAGTCCGGACTAGAGGCTCTGGAGGAAGAGGAGGACGGTGAAGGCGGCAGCGACGAGGTGATCATGCGCACCCCCCGTGCCATGATCAAACCCCGCGGCCTGAACCAGCAGCGCTACGTGCAGAGCATCCGCGAACACGACATCAACTTCGGCATTGGGCCTGCGGGTACCGGCAAGACCTACCTGGCAGTGGCCGCGGCGGTCGAAGCGCTCAACCAGCAGGAAGTGCGCCGCATCCTGCTGGTGCGCCCGGCCGTCGAAGCAGGCGAGAAGCTGGGCTTCTTGCCCGGCGACCTGGCGCAGAAGATCGACCCTTACCTGCGCCCGCTGTACGACGCGCTCTATGAGATGATCGGCTTCGAGCAGGTGGCCAAGCTGATCGAGCGTCAGGTGATCGAAATCGCGCCGCTGGCGTACATGCGTGGCCGTACGCTGAACAACTCCTATATCATTCTCGATGAGAGCCAGAACACCACGCCGGAGCAGATGAAAATGTTCCTGACGCGGATCGGCTTTGGCTCGACGGCGGTGATTACCGGCGACATCACCCAGGTGGACCTGCCGCGCGGCCAGCGCTCGGGGCTTTCCCAGGTGCTGGACGTGCTCAAGGAGACCCCCGGCATCGGCGTGACCCATTTTGCTGCCAAGGACGTGGTGCGTCACCCGCTGGTGCAACGCATCATCGAAGCCTATGACGAGTTCGAGTCGCAGCAGGAAGTAGCCGAACGCGCCCGCCGCGAGGCGCGTCAGCAAGAGCGCGAAGCGCGCATGCTGGCCCTCGAACGCCAGGGCAATCGCGCTGGAGACGGCGACCAATGAACGAGCCGATGATCGATCGGCAAGCGGCCATCGACGAACCGCTGCTGCCCTCTCTCGACCAGCTCACCCAATGGGTGAGCTGCGTGTTTGCTCGCCATCCAGACGACGACCGCCAAGAGCTGACCATCCGGTTCGTGGATGAAGCCGAGAGCCAGGCGCTGAACCGCGACTACCGGGGCAAGGACAAGCCCACCAACGTGCTGTCGTTTCCTTTCGAGAACCCGCCTGGCATCACGCTGCCTCTGCTGGGCGATCTGGTGATCTGCCACGCGGTGGTGGCCCGGGAAGCCCATGAGCAGCACAAGCTGCTGGAGCACCATTACGCACACATGGTGGTTCATGGCACCCTGCACCTGATGGGCTATGACCATATCGAAGAGCAGGAAGCCGAAGAGATGGAGCAGCTCGAGCGGGAGCTGCTGGCGACCCTGAAGATCGATGACCCTTATCAGGCGTGAGTGACTTTGTTGCAGAAAGCTGCTGCTAGCGGTGGTGTCTGCCGCCACTCAGTGATACAACGATGAGCTGTCATCACCCCCCTTTAATCGAACTACCTTGCCCGTAACTGAGAGAACTGACGCAATGAGCGAAGATCGATCGAGCAACCCCAATCAAAAATCATGGCTCGAGAAACTCTTTGGCGCCCTTTCCGGAGACAGCGACGAACCCAGCTCACGGGATGAGCTGATGACGTTTCTACGCCACACGGCCGGCAAGCTGAAACTGGATCAGGACGCCATCATGATCATTGAAGGCGCCCTCGACATCAGTGCCCAGCAGGTTCGCGAAATCCTCATCCCGCGCTCTCAGGTCACCGCCATCGCCCTGGACCAGACCAGTGACGACTACCTGCCGCTGATACAGGAGACCGGCCACTCCCGCTACCCGGTGATGGGTGAAAATCTCGACGACGTCAAAGGCATTCTGCTGGTCAAGGACCTGCTGCCGCTGCTCTCCCAGACCCAGGAGCAGCGCGACGCCTTCAAGCTGGAAGACGTGCTGCGTCCGGCCATGTTTATTCCCGAATCCAAGCGCCTCAACAGCCTGCTCAAGGAGTTCCGGGACACCCATAACCACATGGCCATCGTCGTGGACGAGTATGGCGGCACCGCGGGCATCATCACCATCGAAGATATCCTCGAACAGATCGTCGGGGATATCGAGGACGAGCACGATACCGACGAAGAGGACGATATCCGCACGCTGGAAAACGGCCACTTCGCCATCCGTGCCTTGACGCCCATCGAAGACTTCAATGAACGCTTTGGCACGGCCTTTTCCGATGATGAGTTCGACACCGTGGGGGGGCTGGTCATGCAGCAATTCGGCCACCTGCCCGGCCGTGGCGAGCACACTACGCTAGGCGGTTGGCGCTTTATCATTCTGAATGCCGATAACCGGCGCATCCGCCTGCTCGAGGCCTATCGTGAACGCGATGCCGACGACGAGACCGACACCGACTAGCCACCACTGGCGCTGCGTTACCGTTGCACCCTGCTGACAGGATATTGCTATGAGGTTGACTCCCACGTTACCACTTCAACTGCTGGCCGCCCTGGTGGCCGGTGGTTTTACCACGCTCACCGCCTCCCCTTTCGAACTCTGGTGGCTGGGGCCTGTCGCCATTGGCCTGCTCTTTCTGGGCCTGCATCAGCTGAGCCCGGCTCAGGCCGCGCTGAAGGGCTGGCTGTACGGGGTCGCGCTGTTTGCCAGCGGCACCTCCTGGGTATACGTCTCGATCCATGATTACGGCTATACCGGCATGCCCTTGGCGGTCTTTCTCACCGCGCTGTTCGTGACCGTACTGGCGCTGTTTTTCGCGGGTACGTTCTGGCTCTATCGACGCTTCGTCGGCCCCCGTTGGGCAGTAGTGACCTTCGCCGGTGCCTGGGTACTGGGTGAGGTACTGCGCACCTATCTGTTTACCGGGTTTCCCTGGCTACTGGTGGGGTCGAGCTACGTCGACTCGCCCTTGGCCAGCTGGGCCCCCGTCGGCGGTGTCTATTGGCTCTCATTGCTGGTCGTTTTGAGCGGCACCCTGGGTGTGGCCTTCCTGCGCCGTCAGTGGTGGGCAGCGCTGCCGCTGGCGGCCATCTGGCTCACGCCTCTGGCACTACCCCAGCACTGGACCACGCCGGTGGACGAACCCACTCGCGTGGCCCTGCTTCAGGGCAACCTTCCGCAGCTACTGAAATGGACACCGGAAGGCCAGCGCAGCGCTGCCAACATCTACAGCGACCTGACCCGTCAGGTCGCAGACGATGCCGACCTGATCCTGTGGCCAGAGACCGCGCTGCCTATGATCGACAGTCAGGCGCGCCCGGTACTGGAGCGCGTGCAGAGCAACCTGCCACCTGAAACGGCGCTGCTCACCGGTATCGTGCAACTGGACGAGGCCAATCGCTACTTCAACAGTGTGATTGGTATCGGCAACGTGGAAGGCAGCTACCAGAAAGAGCATCTGGTACCGTTCGGTGAGTACTTGCCGCTGGAAAGCGTGCTGCGCGGGGCGATCAACTTCTTCGACCTGCCCATGTCCAGCTTTAGCAAGGGAGCATCTCATCAGGTGCCCATGCAGGCCGCCGGGGTCACCATCGGTAACGCGATCTGTTACGAAATCATCTATCCGCAACTGGTGGCACGCCGCGCCATGGATAGCGATGTCATCGTCACGATCTCCAACGACACCTGGTTCGGCGCCTCCATCGGCCCACACCAACACCTGCAAATGGCGCGCCTGCGTGCGTTGGAAAATGGCCGCTACGTGGTGCGTGCCACCAGCAACGGCATTACCGCCATCATCGACCCCCGCGGCAGGCTCGTCGACCGTGCACCGCAGTTCGAAACCACCTACCTGACCGGCGAGTTCCACGCCATGCAGGGGCTCACGCCCTTCACCCGCATGGGTAGCTGGCCCACCTGGCTGCTGGCAGGCCTGCTGTTGCTGCCTGGGGTTGTACGTCGCCGCGCAGGATAACGCACCTTGCTAGCCCTGCCTGCTGCCGGGCCCCCGCATTGACGCCGTTGACCGGCGAGCGGGGGCCTTGCTTTTAGCGGGCCGAGGGGGTTTCCCCCAGCACTTCTGGAATGGTCATTTTCACATAGCGGCCTGGGGCGGGCTCGATCACCTTTAACTGCCCCTCTCCGGGCTGACGGGCTGGCACCATTTTCTTCGGGTCGGCATCCGCGTAGCCGTTTTCCGTCACCCAGGCCTGCCAGTGCGGCCACCAGGAGCCTTCGTTGAAGGTCGCCCCTTGCTGCCATGCATCGTGGGAGTCCGGCAGCTCGTCGTTCGTCCAGTAGCCGTACTTGTTCTTGTGCGGCGGGTTAACGATCCCGGCGATATGCCCGGAGCCCCCTAACACGAAGGTCACTGGCCCCTTGGGCAGCAGCGCACCGTAGTAAGTACTGTTCCACTTGGCAATGTGGTCTTCCTTGGTCGAGACGAAATAGCTGGGCGCCGAGATCTTGCGCAGGTCGATCTTGACGTCATCCAGCTCGATGCCACCGGGCTCTACCAGGCGATTTTCCAGATACATGTGGCGCAGGTACCAGGCGTGGGTACCTGCGGTCAGGTTGGTGCCATCGGTGTTCCAGTAGAGCAGATCGAACGCCGCAGGCTCGTCACCTTTCAGGTAGTTGTTGATGTAGAACGACCAGAACAGGTCGTTTTCCCGCAGCAGGTTGAAGGTGTACGCCATGGAGCGACCGTCCAGGTAGCCCTTGAGCTGCATGCTCTGCTCCAGCCCTTGAATGACGCGCTCGCTGAGAAAGACGCCAATGTCGCCCGGGTCGCGGAAGTCCTGCAGCGTCGCCATGTAGGTCACCGACTTGACCTTGCGGCCACGACGCGTGCTGGTCAGGTAGGCCACCGTGGACGCCGTGAGCGTTCCTCCCACGCAGTAGCTGACCAGGTTGACCGACTTTTCGCCGCAGGCCTGCTCGATGGCCTCCATGGCACTGATCGGCCCCAGCTGCATGTAGTCGGCCCAGGTGATGTCGCGTTGAGCAGGGCCAGGGTTGCGCCAGGAGATCAGAAACACCGTGTGCCCCTGCTCTACCAGCCACTTGACCAGCGAGTTGTCATCGCGCAGGTCGAGAATGTAATACTTGTTGATCCATGGCGGCACGATCAACAGCGGCGTCTTGAAGGTTTTCTCGGTGGTCGGGGCGTACTGAATCAGCTGAATCAGCTCGTTTTCGTATACCACAGAGCCCGGCGTCACGGCGATGTTGTCGCCGACCCCGAAGGCGCTACGGTCGGTCATGCGTACGTTGATCCCTTCGGCCGAGTTGGCCAGGTCTTCGCGCAGGCGGGTCAGGCCGTCCACCAGGTTCTGCCCCTTGGTCTCCAGCGTACGCCGCATGACTTCCGGGTTGGTGGATACGAAGTTGGTGGGCGACATGGCGCTGACCACCTGACGCGCATAGAACGCCAGGTTGCGCTTGTGGGTGGGGTCCAGCCCGTTCAGGCCGTCGATCAGCTCCTCGACCATCTGCGAAAACAGCAGGTACTGCTGCATGATCGCCATGTAGTAGGGGTCCTGGCGCCAGGCCTCGTCGCTGAAGCGGCGGTCATGCTTGGGGGGCGTGATCAGCGGCGTGACCTGCTCGCCCGCCATGGCGCGAAGGCCCTGCTGCCACAGCAGCCACTGGTCCTGGATCAGCCGCGATTGGGTTTGCCACAGCAGGTTGGGGTTGCTCATCAGCGACTGGGCTGCCGCCTCGAAGCTTTCACGCATGTCACGGTAGACCGAGTCTGCGGCTTCACTGGGCACGATGCGCTGTAGCAGGTCTTCGAGCAGCCCCTTGTACTGCTCGGCAACGTCGTCCAATTGAGCTTTCCAGGCCTCCATTTCCGACTGGGTTAGCGGTTGAGACGGTATTTTCCACCCTGACTGCATACGAGTTCCCCCTCGCGTGCCGAGCATTGTTCGCTCTGACAGCTCATCCAAAAGAACGCGGCGCCTCATCGGCGCCGCGAACAGTATGTGATATCAGCTCTTGCGTGACGACTGGCTGGTGGCCTTGGCCGAGGACTCGCCTTTCGCGGTTGCCGTGGCCTGTTCGCTCATTTTTTGCCCGGCTTCGCTGAACAGCTTCTCCATTTCTGTCTTGAACTGCAGGGTCATCTCGCCCATGGCGCGGGCATCTTCCTGCATCTGCTGGGAAAGCTCGTTCATCATTTCCGCTTGCCGGGTACCGAAGTCACGCAGGCTTTCGGCATCGTTGATTTCGGTGGCGCTGCGAATACGCTCGGTCCCCATCTGGCTGTAGCGCTTCATGGCTTCCAGCTGGTACTGGGTCATCTTTTCCATGTTGTTGAGCATTAGCGAGTTCATCTTGCGCATCGGCTCGAACATCTGGCGGGTCTGGGCGCTGAACGCCTCTAGCATCTTGTCTTGCATTGTGGTAGCTCCTGTCTCTCATTCCCTGGCATGAGCCTGGAGTGGCTCATTCACATCGCAATTATTGTGCATCGCACAAAGAGTAATCGCTGGCTTGCCGCTTGACAACTCTGCTTTGGCGGCAGCCCTACCCTTTAGCGCGGGTTCGTGACGAGGCGGCTTTCGCCTTGGCACCTCGACTGCTGGCCGTGCTGGGTGCCTCTTGCTCCTCGCGGGACTGGCTGCTGGTGGCACTGGAACCCGCCTGCCGCAGCATGTCC
Organism: Halomonas sp. 141; assembly: GCF_002810305.1. Lineage (NCBI taxonomy): Bacteria > Pseudomonadati > Pseudomonadota > Gammaproteobacteria > Oceanospirillales > Halomonadaceae > Halomonas > Halomonas sp. 141. The sequence goes on along the minus strand of NZ_PINZ01000038.1, from coordinate 21,312 downwards.
AGCATCATCTGCTGGTAGGTACCGAAGTTGGCCAGCCCCTGCGATAGCCCTTGTTGCATCATCGGCTGCTGCAGGAACGGGCGCATCAGGCTCATGGGGTCGTAACCCTCCACCCCGGACTCCATCTGGTGCTGGATGTTGTCCAGCAGGCTTTGCTGAAACGCCTCGACATCCGGTAGCCCCAGCGAACGCCGAAACTCGTCCGGCGTCAGGTCAAACTCAACGTTGATCTTCATAGGTGACTCCTTGACCGTCATGCTTGAGTGTAGCAGCGAACCCCGAGGCGTACCGTGGCGTTATCGCTGGCCGATAGTCGGTGTATCAACGCTGACATCGGCATTCTGCCCACGGTGGCGCAGCCAGTGATCCAGCAGCGTCATGGCCATCATGGCTTCGGCAATCGGCGTGGCACGAATGCCCACACAGGGGTCATGACGCCCCTTGGTAATCACCTCCACCGGCTCGCCGTGCACGTCGATTGAGCGGCCCGGCGTGGTGATGCTGGAGGTCGGTTTCAGCGCCAGCCGTGCCACGATGGGCTGGCCACTGGAAATACCGCCCAGCACGCCCCCGGCATGGTTGGAGAGGAACCCCTCAGGGGTCAGCTCATCGCGGTGCTCGCTGCCCCGCTGTGCCACGCAGCCAAAACCGGCGCCAATCTCGATGCCTTTTACCGCATTGATGCTCATCAGACCATGCGCCAGATCAGCATCCAGACGATCGAACACCGGCTCGCCAAGCCCCACCGGCACGCCTTCCGCCACCACGGTGATCTCTGCCCCCACCGAGTCCTGGTCACGGCGCAGCTGATCCATGTAGTTTTCCAGCTCAGGCACTTTGTCCGGATCGGGGCAGAAGAAGGCATTCTGCTCGACGCTGTCCCAGTCTTTGAAGTCGATCTTGATCGGCCCCAGCTGGCTCATGTAGCCACGAATCTGAATGCCCTGTGCCGCCAGTACTTTCTTGGCAATGGCTCCGGCCGCCACGCGCATGGCGGTTTCCCGAGCGCTGGAGCGCCCACCGCCCCGGTAGTCACGATGCCCATACTTGTGATGGTAGGTGTAGTCGGCATGGGCGGGCCGGAACTGATCCTTGATCTTCGAGTAGTCCTTGGAGCGCTGGTCGGTATTCTCGATCAGCAGGCCAATGGAGGTCCCCGTGGTCTTGCCTTCGAACACGCCAGAGAGAATGCGGACCTGATCCGGCTCCTTGCGCTGGGTAGTATGCCGGGAGCTGCCGGGGCGGCGGCGATCCAGGTCACCCTGCAGATCGGCTTCGCTAATCTCGATACCGGGCGGGCAGCCATCGACGATGGCCCCCAGCGCAGGGCCGTGGCTTTCGCCAAAGGTGGTGACGGTAAACAGTTTGCCAAAGGTGTTGCCAGACATGGGCGTTATTTCCTCACGCAAAAGACGCCGCATGGGCGTCGAGTTCAGCGGCGCTCAGGGCAAACACGCCCTGGCCGCCACGCTCGAAGTCAAGCCACATAAAGGGCACGTCGGGGAAAGCGGCCTCTACATGACGGTCGGAGTTGCCCACCTCGACGATCAGCCAGCCGTCGTCGCTCAAATGGCGGCGCGCGTCACGCAGAATACGCCGGACGATATCCAGCCCATCGCTGCCAGCGCCCAGCGCAAGGTCCGGCTCGTGGCGGAACTCGGCGGGCATGGTCGCCAGGTCGCGGGCGTCCACGTAGGGCGGGTTCGAGACGATCAGGTCAAATGTCTGCCCCTGAAGGCCGCTGAACACGTCCGACTCCCAGGCGCGCACTCGGTCACCGACACCGTGACGGGTGATGTTCTGGCGCGCCACGGCCAGGGCGTCCTGGCTGATATCCGCCAGCGCGACATCACAGGTGGGCAGCACCAGCGCCGTGGCGATGCCGATACAGCCGGAGCCGGTACACAGGTCCAGCACCCGAGCGGGGGGCTCTTCGGGGAACCAGGCGGCAAAGCCATCTTCAATCAGCTCGGCAATGGGCGAGCGCGGAATCAGCACGCGCTCGTCTACCGAGAAGGGGTAACCCGCGAAGAAGGCCTCACCCAGCAGGTAGGGCAACGGGCGACGAGTGGTGATGCGCTCGCGGGCGAGCTTGATGATGCGCGAACGCTCCATGGGGAGCAGCCGCGCATCGAGCACGGCGGGGTCGACGTTCCAGGGCAAGTGCAGCGCGCCCAGGCTCAGGGCGACCGCTTCGTCCCAGGGGGACTGCGTGCCGTGGCCATAATGCAGGCCCGCCAGGTAAAACTCGCTGGAGACCCAGCGCAGGTAATCGCGCAGCGTTATCAGCTCGTGTGCCAGCGTCGAATCAGGCAGTGAAAGCGTAGAAGTGGACAGCTCTTCAGGGGAGTGCGTGGTCACAGGGGCTCCTGGCAACATGACATCATGGGAGGATTGTACCTTTGACGCCGCTCGGTTCACAGCCACGAGGTTCACAGCGACGCCTGGCTCGCTATACTGTGTGTCTCTATCACCGTGTACTTTCACCGATGCCGAGCCGACCATGACGCGACACCTGCCCAACGACGACGATATCAGTGCCTTTCGCCAGGCACTGCAGGAAGCAGGCGTACGCCGTATTGCCACCAACCAGGCGGACCCCGGCAAACCCAAACGGCAACCCGACAATCGCGAGGCCCGCCGCCGCGCCGCCGTGGAAAGCAATACGCTGCAGGCCAGCGGCCGCACCTCCGACGGGCGTGTCGAAGCCGTGCGCCCCTCCGAGTACCTGGAGTTCAGCGTGCCGGACCTGCCCTGGCGCACCTTCAGCCAGCTCAAACGGGGGCAAACCGCCTGGCAAGCAGGGCTCGACCTGCATGGCTACACGCTGGAAGAGGCCCGCCTGGAGCTGGAGAGCTTTCTGGGCGATGCCGCAGCCCAGGGGCTGCGCTGCGTGCTAGTGGTGCACGGCAAGGCGTGGGGCAGCAGTGCGGATTTCCCTGTCTTGAAGAGCCACACCAACGCCTGGTTGCGAGAGTGGCCTGGCGTGCTGGCGTTTTGCTCCGCCACCGACGTGGATGGCGGCACAGGGGCGGTCTATATTCTGCTGCGCAAACGCGGCCAGTAGCTCACTCGGTAGCGTCCGAGGCAATACAGGGCATGCGCCGCTCCAGCGCCTGATCTGCCAGATGGCGCCCCAGGCGAATCAACTCGTTGGCGCGGTGGAACTCATAGGTACTGCAAACGGTTTTGGGCACTTCGATCAGCACATCCGGCGGATACCCGGCCACCTTGTACTTGGCCAGCGCCGCCTGGGTGATATCGAACGACTCCAGAATCATGTCCAGCTTGCCCCACTCCCGCTTGCCGCGCAGGTCGACGGTTTCATCGTCATCGCTCTCTTCTTCACCGCCGCCCAGGCCGCCCCACAGTCGGCGCGTGGTGGCGCGCACTTCGCTCATCCAACCGCCAATGTTGGCCTCTCGCTCGCGCTCCGAGGGGGTCTGCGGCGGGGCAGGCTCGTCACGGGGCAGCAGCTCTTCCAGGGTCACCGGCTGCGGGCTATGGGCCGTCACGTTCACCGCCACCACAAAATCCGCTTCATGGGCGGCCAGAATGGGCATCATCGGCAGCGGGTTGAGCAGCCCGCCATCCACCAGCACCTGCTCGCCCAGGTTCACCGGAGTAATCACGCCAGGCACCGCAATGGAGGCGCGTATGGCGCGTAGCAGCGGGCCATTTTGAAACCACACTTCGCGCTGGCGTACCAGATCGGTGGCCACCGTGGTCACGGGGATCGGCAGATCCTCGATCAGTGCGTCACCCACCAGCTCTTCCAGCTTGCTCATGACCTTGTTGGCCCGCATGGCCCCCATGGGGCTCCAGGTCACATCGACCAGCTTCAGCACGTCCAGATAGTCGAGATGGCACACCCAATCCCGGTACTGGGGCAGCTTGCCCGCTGCGTAGATACCGCCAATCAGCGCGCCCATGGAACAGCCCGCTATCGAGATGATCTCGAAGCCCCGCGCTTCCAGCGCCTCGATCACGCCGATATGCGCGTAGCCTCTGGCCCCGCCGCTGCCCAGCACCAGAGCCACCTTGTTTCCCTCACCCAGCGCCCTCCCTGCCAACAGACTCACCACGGCACACCCTCCTTCTTATTTTTCACCGCTCTACTCTTCACCACTGGGACTACAGCAAATCACCTCGGCGACCTGGGCTACGGCCTGCGGCTCCAGATGAAGATGGTGCCCCCCCGCCAGCACATGGCGAGTGAGGCGGGGAACCGCCTGCCGAGCGGCCACCACCCACTGGCGCTCACCGAGAATACCGCGCTCTCCTTCTATCAATAGCACGGGGGCTTGAATCTCTGCCAGTATGGCCAGCACCTGCTGCGGCGTCAGGCGGACCAGGGAAGGCTTCAGCAGGCGGCTGTCGGTGCGCATGGCGACCTTGCCATCCGCCGTGGCCTGGGTGTTACGCTCGACCAGCGGCCTGGCCGTGATGGCATCCAGCGGCGTCACGCCGCCTGCCACCCGGGCGGCAATGGCCTGTTCGATATCCGCATACCGGGGCGTGCGCGAAGCGACGCGGCGGTGGGCGGTGAGGCCCTTGCGCAGCTGGCTGGCCGTCTCCTCTGCGGGCGTATTCAGTGCCCCCAGGCCATCCAGCAGCACCAACCGTGCGACACGCTCGGGCAGCGCCGCTGCCAGCAGGCAGGAGACTGCAGCCCCCATCGAGTGCGCCAGCAACGTGGCCTGCTCGATCTCCAGCGCCTCCATGGCATCCAGCACATCGTGAAGGTAGTCCCACAGCGCATAGTCGCTGCCGAAGGGCGCATGGGCCGAGTGGCCGTGCCCGCGAAAATCGAGGGCAACGATACGAATGTTGAGTCGCTTTACCAACAAGGGGGCCAGCCGCGAGAAGCTCGCCGCGTTATCCAGCCAGCCGTGCAGGGCGACCCACACCGGGGCATCGTGGCGCCCCCAGCTCAGGGCCGCCAGGCGCCCATTGGCCAACGACAGCGGCGTACTGCCGCTAAACTCGGAACCTTTCATCAGCCCTCTCTCTTCACAAAAAACCCTGCGCCGGATGACGCTTCGAGCACCAAACGTTACCATGCCTGGCACAGCCTATGCGCTGATTTCGAGCGGCCCATGGTGGGCCACCCTTGCCTATCTGCTGGAGACAACCCGATGAAACCTCGTCGCGACACCCGCGCTCGCAATCTCGTGTTCTGGATCACGGTCATCAGTGCGCTGGTGGTTGGCCTCTGGCTAGCCCGTTAGCCCCCGTACTCATACCTTCATCCCGGCACCTTGCATTTTTTTCCGCATGAATGAATACTGGCTATAAATACTGTATATAAACACACTATTCATTCGTGAGGAGCCCGACGATGCCGTCTCAACCCACTGCCGTTGCGACCGCCTTGCCGTCAACGCCCTTGCCTCTACCGTTTGCCTCGCTGAGTGGGCGCGCGGGTTTTAGCGGCTTTCCTTCCCCCGCGCAGGATTACGAGCCGCGCACGCTGGACCTCAACACGCGGCTGATCAAGCACCCGACACAGACGTTCTACCTGACCGCCCGCGGCGACAGCATGGAGGGGTGGGGCATCTTCGACGGCGACCTGCTGGTGGTAGACCGCAGCGTGCCGCCTCGGCTGGGCCACATCGTGGTCGCCCTGTTCGACCAGGAGCTGTTGATCAAGCGCTACGCGCTGTATCGCGGTACGCCGCATTTGTGCTCGTCTCATCCGCACTACCCTCCGCTGCCGCTGGAAGAGGCCGAGTGCCAGCTATGGGGGGTAGTGCGCGCCGTCATTCATGAGTATTTGCCATGATCGGTCTGGTGGATGCCAACAACTTTTACGTTTCCTGCGAGCGGGTATTCCAGCCCACGCTGGAAGGCAAGGCCGTGGGCGTCATGTCCAACAACGATGGCTGCGTGATTGCGCGCTCTGCCGAGCTGAAAGCCATGGGCATTGCCATGGGGACGCCAGCGTTCCAGCTGGAAGGGCTGCGGCGTCGGGGCCAGATCCATTTGTGCTCTTCCAACTACGAGCTGTACGGCGACATGTCGGCGCGGTTGGCACAGCTGCTGCGTGAAGCCTGCCCAGAGGTCGCCCCCTACTCCATTGATGAGATGTTCATTTACCTGGATGGCTTCGATGACGCCCAGTGCCAGGCCATGGGCGTGGCGCTACGCCGCCGTGTTCGCCGTTACCTGGGGTTGCCCGTCTGCGTTGGGCTGGCGGCCACGCATACGCTGGCCAAGCTGGCCAATCACGTGGCCAAGCAGCAGCCCCACTATCAAGGGGTATGTCTGCTGGCTGCCCACACTGCCACCACCCAGGCACTGCTCAAACAGCTTCCGGTGAGCGAGGTATGGGGAGTCGGCCGACGGCTTGCCGAGCAGCTCGCCGTGAGCGGTATTCGTACCGCCTGGCAGCTGCGTGATAGCGACCCTAGGCAGTTGCGCAAGCGCTTTTCGGTAGTGTTGGCGCGCACCGCCCTCGAGCTGCGCGGCACGCCCTGCCTGGAGATGAACGCCGTCGAACAGCCCCGCCAACGCATCATGACCTCGCGCTCGTTTGGTAAAACCACCGGCGTAAAAGAGGAGCTTCACGCGGCGCTGCGCCGCCACGCCCAGCGCAGTGCCGAAAAATTGCGCCAGCAAGGCAGCCTTGCCCGCGCCGTCCTACTGTTTTTAAACACCAACCGCCACCGCAAGGACCAGCCCCAGCTGTCGCCTAGCGCGATGATTCCGCTTGAAGCGCCCACCGACGATACTCGCGTCATTCTGGAAGCCGTTCGCGAAGGGCTCGACCAGATGTATCGCCCTGGCTTTCAGTTTATGAAGGCAGGCGTAATGCTGCTGGACTTGGTGGATGCACAGCAGTATCAGCTCTCTCTGCTACAGCCAACCACCAAGGCGCACCCTCACTTGATGAAGGCGGTAGACGAGATTAATCAGAAGATGGGGCAAGGCACGCTGCGCTTTGGGATGACTGACGCCGACGCGCCTTGGCAGCTGCGCTGTGAGCACCGCTCAAGACGCTACACCACCTGTTGGGATGAGTTAATGGAGGCAGGCACTCACCCTGGCGCGATTGCCGCCGCCAGGGTGAAGCGTGAACAGCAGCGCTTAGCGGGCGGAAAGCGCTTGGCGAAGGCGCGGGCTAATGGCTTCGCCCACCACTGCCACCAGGACCAGCAGCGCTAGCAGCACCGGCCAGTGGGCAGCAAAAGAAACTTGGTACAGGCCAAGGGCATCGACAAAAATCACCAAAATACCCAGCGGACTCACGTAGCGCACCATGGCTAGCCACAGCGTATAGGGCAGCGGCGCCAGCCCCAGCTCGTCGCGGAACGTCTCGCTCTTGAGCACGAACCCGGCCAGCAGCACCATGCCCAACCCGCCCAGCGGCATCATCCAACGGGACGTCAGGTAGTCCAGCCAGTCGAAGAAGTGCCTGCCCGCCAGCGTCCAGTCAGCGCCCAGATTGAACGACAGCATCGCCAGCGTGCTGATCAGCCATAGCACGATCCCGGTGGACCAGGCGGCCACCGGACGCGTGACGCCCTTGTTGTCGCACAGCCAGGAGACGGTGGCTTCGACCATCGAGATGGACGAGGTCAGTGCCGCCATGGAGAGCATCAAAAAGAACAGAATACCGAACAGGGTGCCCAAGGGCATGGCCTGAAAAGCCAGCGGCAGGCTCATGAAAATCAGCCCCGGCCCTTCGCCAGGATTCATGCCGTTGGCAAAGATCACCGGGAAGATCGCCAGCCCGGCCATCAGCGCCACCACGGTATCGGCCAGCGCCACGCTGACCGTGGTACGCCCGATGGAGGCCCCTTTGGGGAGATAGCTGCCGTAGGTGAGAATGGCCCCCGAGGCCAGCGACAGCGTAAAGAAGGCGTGCCCCAGCGCCGCCAGCATACCGGCACTGGACAGGCTGCCCGCATTGAACGAGAACAGGAAGCGGACGGCGTCGCCAAAGCCACCGGAAAACACGCCAAACACGATCAGCAGCACCAGCATCAGCACCAGGCCCGGCATCATCCAGCTGACGCTCTTCTCGATCCCCTCCTGTACGCCCTTGCCCACGATCAGCATGGTCAACAGCGTCACCAGCGTGCTCCAGCCACCCAGCACCCACGGATTGGCGTTGTTGGCCGCAAAGATCGCCGCCATGTCATCGACGCTGCTGCCCGCCAGGCCACCGGAGAGCATCTTCCACAAGTAGGAGAAGGACCACCCAGCCACCACCACATAGAACGACAGAACCATGAACCCGCACAGCATGGCCATCCAGCCGATCAGCGACCAGCCGGAGGAGCGCCCCGATTCGCTGACCACCCGGCGAATGGCATCGATGGGGCTACCGCGACCACGACGACCAAAAGCGATCTCGGTCATCATCACGGGCACCCCGACGGCCAGGATACAGGCCAGATAGACCAGCACGAAAGCGCCACCACCGTACTCACCGGTGATATAGGGGAATTTCCAGATATTGCCCAAGCCTACCGCCGAGCCGGTAGCTGCCAACACAAAGCCCCAGCGGCCCAGCCACTGAATACGCGGTTGTTCAGAAGACGCCATGCCCTTCTACCCTGTCAGAAAAAGTGCCTATCCTAGAGGATTTTGCCCTCGAAGCCCACGCATCTCTGGGTCGCGCCAGCGCTTTTTCTATGCGGCCAGCGCCTTGGCCTCAGCGTCCAGCCGCTGCGCCGTGTAGTCGATGCGACGTAACCATATCAACAGCAACGCCCCTGTCGTCACGAAGCCACCGGCCAACCAAAGCCCCAGGTAGTAGTGCCCAGAGGCTTCCGCCAGCATGCCCGTCAGCGCCGGCGCAACGATTTGTGCAGCCCCATACGCCAGCGTCATTTGGCCCATCAAGCGAGCGGGGCTCGCTGGGTAAAGCCGCCCTGCCATGGTCAATACCAGACTCACACAGCCCAGAAAGGTACCGCCATACAGCACGGCGCTTACCAGCACGCCCGGCAAGGTCGGGCTGACGGCAGGCAGCACAATGCCAACGACCTGAACCAGCATCGCAACGATCAAGGCGCCCAGGTAGCCAATCCGCCTTGCTATCAGATCCCACAGCATTACAGTGGGAGCCGCTGCCAATCCGACTAGCGCGAACGCCCAGTTACCCGCTCCCGCCAGCAGCGGTTCACGCTCGACGATGGCGACCAGAAAGGTGGCGCTGATGACGTAACCGTACCCGGCACAAAAATAGGCAGGCAGCATCAAGCGCATGAAGGTACGGCTGGGCGGCCGGACCGGTGCAGCATGCTCAGACGTGCCTGGAAGCGGCTTTACGGGGCGAGGCAGCCAGCACCATGCGGGCACCAGCAGCACCAGCCCTAGCAGGCTAAAGCCCCACCATTGGGCTTGCCAGCCCAGCGCAAGCGCTTGCATGAATTCAACGGCCAGCGCCGCCACCACGATGCCAACCCCCACCCCAGCAAAATGGATCCCAAGCTCGCCACGCTGATGATGCTGAATCAGCCAATGGAGAATCAGTCCGGACGCCAGCAGCATGGAACCACTGCTGGATAACCCCGCGATAAACCGCAGGCCTGCCCATACCCAGAAGTGCTCGGTCAGCGCCATCCCTAGCGTACTCAGCACCGCCAATACGAGCCCAGTCCGGAACAGAGTATCCTTCAGGTGCAAGGTGCGGATAGATGCGGCCAGCACAGCGCCCAGCATGTAGCCGGCATAGTTGAGTGCCGCCAGCCAACCACCCTCGGCATCATTGAGCCAACTCTGCTGCTGCATTACGGGCAATAGCGGGGTATAGGCGAATCGCGCAATACCAATGCACAATATCTGGCTAAACACCCCTGCCAACAGAACTTTAAAACGAGGACTGACCAGCGTTTCTGCCGTCATGGCAACACTCCCAGGACATCGATACCATGGTAGTTTCATCAGCGTGCATACGTTAATGATCATAGTAAGGTGTTTCAGACAGCGCGTCATGACCACCTAGGTCGGGGGTGCGCTTATCCCGCGCGCATGCAACCGCCGCCGTTGCCCCACCCACTGGCGACAGAACACGCCACAATCTGTCAGACTAGTCATCACTGACCACCGCTGTAAGTGAGGTTTCACCATGACCGATACCGCAACACCCTGGACCCAGCCCATGCCGGACGCACAGTTCACCCTGATGCGTGACATTCTGGCGGCGCCCAGCCCCGTAGGCCTGGAGGGCGCCATGACCTATGGCGTTCTCAAGCCCTATTTCGAAAGCTTTGCCCCGGCGGGCTGGCACCTGCATCAGTTCAAGGGCAACGCCGGTGTGGTACTGGACACGCATCCGGGCCAGGACGACATGTTCAAGCTGATGATCATCGGCCATGCCGACAAGATCCGCATGCAGGTTCGCTCGATTGGGGAAGACGGCAAGATCTGGATCAATACCGACTCTTTCCTGCCGGGCGTGCTGATCGGCCATGAAGTCACCCTGTTCAGTGAAGACCCAGAGGCCCCAGGCAGCTACCGCCGCATCGACGGCGGCACGGTGGAAGCCCTGGGCGCGATTCACTTCTCCGACCCGGCCCAGCGTGATGGCAGCAAGGGCATCAAGAAAGAGCAAATTTACCTGGACCTGCAAATTCACGGAGAGAACAAGAAGCAGCAAGTCCTCAACCTGGGCGTGCGCCCCGGCGACTCGATCATCTTCAATCGTCCCATCCGCCCGGGGTTCAGCCCGAATACCTTCTACGGCGCCTACCTGGATAACGGACTGGGCTGCTTTGTCGCCGCCGAAGCCGCTCGGCTCGTTGCCGAAGCCGGTGGCACCGACAAGGTTCGCGTCATGTTTGCGATTGCCAGCTACGAAGAGATCGGCCGCTTCGGCAGCCGCGTGATGGCGGGCGAGCTGAAGCCCGATGCCATCATCGGCGTGGACGTCAACCACGATTACGTGGGCGCGCCCGGCATTGGCGACAAGCGCATGCAGCCGCTGGAAATGGGCAAGGGGTTCACGCTGTCGGTGGGCTCGATTGCCAGTGAGCAGTTGAATCGCATCATTGCCACCGCCGCCAGGGAGCACGACATTCCCATGCAGCGGGATATCGTCGGGGTAGATACCGGCACCGACGGCATGGCAGGCGTACTGGCCTCCATCGACAGCGCGGCCACCTCCATGGGCTTCCCCATCCGCAACATGCACACCATTTCGGAAACCGGCAATACCCAGGACGTATTGGCAGCCGTGCATGCCCTGGCACACACCATCCAGGCCATGGATGCCATGCCCGACCTGCATCAGGCTTTCAAGAACAACCACCCGCGCCTGGACGAAGCCAGCCCGCTTGCCCACCAAGGCAGCAGCAAACCGGAAAGCGATGCTGACAGCACCGACTGACCCCGGCACTTCCCCCGGCCTGCACTGGCCGGGGATTCTCTCCTCTCTCCTCTCTCCTCTGGCCATGCCCACGACGCTGATCGACCCCATGCCGCGCATCGTTCTGGGGCTGACGGCCTGGATGGCGGTATGGTGGGTGACCGAGCCGGTGCCCATTCTCGTGACCTCGTTTCTGCCCATGATCGTTCTCCCGCTGACGGGGGTGATGCCCATGAACGATGCCGTGGTGGGGTATGCCAACCCGGTCATCTATATGTACATGGGGGGCTTCATTCTGGCCATCGCCATCGAGCGCTGGAACCTGCACCGCCGTATCGCGCTCTCCATCGTCAACCGGATCGGCAACAGCCTGCGCAGCATCGTGCTGGGGGTTCTGGTTGCTTCCGCCTTTCTCTCGATGTGGATTTCCAACGCGGCCGTGTTCTCCAGCGGGCGTATCACGATCAAGCAGATGGCCAAGGCGGGGATTGCCATGAACCTGGTTAGCGCCCTCGTGATTACCCTGTTCGTCTATTTCATCATGCCGCTGTTGCTGCCCACGCCTTGAGCCACGATGGGCGAATAGCCAAAAAAACCCCGGCCATGGCTGGCCGGGGTAGTACTGCCCCTCCCTGATCCTTCTTCATGAACGTCCTGTTCATGCATCCCTGGTGCTCAAGCGCTCCTTGCTTGATAGTACTCCCTGAAGGCACGTTTCCTTATGCCACTGCCTACTCTGCAGCTTCTATATGACAACTGCATGAACCTGAGATAAATATCAAGCGCTGGCTTGCGATTGGTTTTAAACCAAACGTACAATCATGCACGTTTCTCTCACATTCTGGATGCTTCCATGCCGACTCGCTCCCTGATTTCAAGCCGTTACTCTCGCTCCCACTTACGCCCCCTAGGCTGCCTGGTAACGCTCGCCTGCATGGCCCTGGCCCCCATGGCGCTGGCCGACCAGTGGCGGGGCAGCGTGGGCGCGGGGATTGATTACGCCCCTGATTATGCCGGTAGCGACGACTACGAAGCCCGCGCACTGCCCGTACTGAACCTGGCCTATGGCGACCAGCTGTCCATCAATCTGCGCGATGGCATCGAGTGGCACGCCTTGCGCCAGGGCAACTGGAGCGCCTCGCCCTTTATCGGCTACACCTTCGGCCGCGATAACAAGGGTGACCTTGGCGCCTTCGAAAAAATCGATGGTGGCGCCACGCTGGGCTTGCGAGTCGGTTACCAGGATGGGCCCTGGCGCTACAGCGTGGCTGGCAGCCGCGCAGTGACCGGCGACATGGAAGGCGCCACGTTCTCGGCGAGCGCCACCCTGCGCACCCCGCTCAGCGAGCGTTTGCTGCTGGTGCTATCCCCCAGCGTCAACTACTCCAACGAGCGCTGGACTCAATCTCTGTATGGAGTTTCCGACCAGGATAGCGCCCGCAGCGGAGTGGCCACCTACGCACCGGATGGCGGCTATTGGCGGCTGGGCGCAAACGCCAGCCTGAGTTACGCCTTGACCCCTGAGTGGACAGCCACCGGCTTCGTCGGCGCTACCCGACTGACCGGCAACGCCGCCGACAGCCCGATCGTCGATGCGCTGGGAAGCCCCTGGCAGGCGCGGAGTGGGGTATCACTGACCTACCGTTTCTAATACACTAGCGTCTGGGACCCACACGCCAAATGGATTGCCCTCGAACCAGGCCATGAAAAACGTTATGGAAAACCGTCTCGAGCACTTTCGCATGAGGGCCTTGCTGAGCCGCTTGTCGGGCACGGGCCTACTGCTTGCCACGCTCTTTTTTGCCTTTTCACTCACCCCAAGCCTGGTGCCCCGCCCCTTGCTGGCTCAGGGCATCGTCTCCGGGCTCAGCGTCACGGCGGGGTATGCCCTGGGCGTCATTGCGCGCACGCTGTGGCACTACCTGCACCTGCCAGAGCCCAGAGCCGCTGTAGAGCGCACGCTCAAGCAGCTGGCCGCCCTGGTCGCGCTGGTGGTGTCGGTGATTTTTCTATGGCGCGCGGCCGAGTGGCAAAACAGCATTCGCGAACTGATGGAGATGGACCCCACCAGCGGCACACGCCCGCTGGCCGTGGCGCTGATCACCATGGGGGTCTTTCTGAGTCTGCTGCTGGTCGCGCGGCTGTTCAAGCGCACCTTCAAGCTGCTCTCGTACAAGCTTGCCCATGTGCTGCCCCATCGCACGGCCCAAGTGCTGGGCATCGTCTCCGCCGTGGCGCTGTTCTGGCTGATCATCGAGGGCGTCATCTTTTCTTACGCACTACAGGTGGCTGACCGCTCCTACCAGCAGGTGGACGAGCTGATGCAGGATGACCTGAGCCCCCCGCAAGCGGCCAATGTGCCCGGCAGCGCCGAGTCGCTGATCAGTTGGGAAGCGCTGGGTAGCCGGGGCAGGCGCTTCGTCACCCAGGGCCCTACGGCCGAGGATATGGAAGCGTTTCTGGGTGAGCCCGCGCTCGACCCCATTCGCGTCTATGTCGGGCTCAACGCCGCCGAAACCGCCACTCAGCGCGCCGAGCTGGCCCTCGAAGAGCTGATCAGAACCGGCGGGTTCGAACGCTCGGTCATGGTCATCGCGACCCCCACTGGCCGCGGCTGGATCGACCCTCGTTCCCAGCACAGCGTGGAGTATCTTCATCGCGGCGATATTGCCACGGTGGCCGCCCAGTACTCGTATCTACCCAGCCACCTGTCGCTGATCTCCGAAGCAGAGTACGGCGTCGAGAGTGCCCGCGCGCTGTTTTCGGCCATTTACCGCTACTGGAGCCAGCTGCCAAGCGATGAGCGACCGCAGCTTTACCTCTTTGGCCTGAGCCTGGGCGCGCTCAACTCGGATCTATCCTTCGATCTTTACGATATCATCGACGACCCCTTTCAAGGCGTGCTGTGGAGCGGCCCTCCCTTTCGCAGCGACACCTGGCGCGCCGTGACCGCCGACCGCGATCCGGGTTCCCCCGCATGGCTACCCACGTTTCGCGAGGGCGCGGTTGTCAGGTTCATGAACCAGACCCAAGGGCTGGAGGAAGCCGCTGCCCCATGGGGAGATTTCCGCATTGCGTTTCTGCAATATGCCAGCGACCCCATCACCTTTTTCGAGCCTGCGGCGTTCTGGCGAGAACCCGAGTGGATGCGCGCACCTCGTGGGCCAGATGTTTCTCCAGCGCTACGCTGGTACCCCGTGGTGACCATGCTACAGCTGCTGGTCGACCTGACCGTGGGCAGCGCCCCCGACGGCTATGGGCATGAAATCGCCGCCGAACACTACATCGATGCCTGGGCAGCCCTCACCGAACCCGACGGCTGGGATGCTGAGCAATTGCAGCGCCTGCGCGATCATCTGACGCGCTGACGATAACCCATTTCACCGGCAGGCTATTTAGCCTGCTATTTTTTGTGCCAACTGTAAAATTATAAACATTTGTTAAATATACACTTTATGATCGAGTAGCAGCATTTCTGTACTATTCAAGTACAATAAAAATACAATTTTATCTTGTACATTAATTGTCACTCACCTATAGTTCAAAGCGTTCGCGGCAGGGATACCGCGTGACAAGGGAATGTGCGCTTAGGATGAGCGAAGACGATTCAGGGACCGAGCAAGCTCAGGACGAGCTTTCGTCAATCAGGGAAGAAGAAGTACCGCAGTACACGGACTGATCATTCAGCACGCTCTGTACCGCGATGAAAAAAGCGTCCTCATTCGTGAGGGCGCTTTTTTTTATGTATCCTCCCCATGCCCCTTTCAGCAGGTACCCGGGTGATGCTCGATACCAGGCAGTTTTTCGCCAAGGGCCCGTGCACCGGCCCGAAGTTAGCAGCGACTTTGTCGCGATTCGCCGCCAGTTCGACTTTTCCTTGCGCTAGGCAGCGCCCTGGCGCGCTCGACGCCTTGACAGCAGTCATCACCAGCAAAAAACCTCACAACGCAATTACATAACACCCAGGGTGCGCACTACGCTTGAAGAGACAACCCACAGGAGGTTCTACCATGTCTCAGCAACAGTGCGCATGCCCGAAGTGTCATTGCAAGGTGGACAGCCACTCCATCGAAAAAGAGGGTCAACTCTTCTGCTCGACGGCCTGCGCGACAGGCCATGCCAATGGCTCTACCGATTGTGGCCATGACTGCAAGTGCGGTTGAACCCACCCGATAACCGCCCTCCCCACTGCGATGCCCGGCCAAACACCGGGCATCGGCCTATCAAAGCGTGCGAAACCGCCCATCACCGACTAGGCTTACCTTTCAACCATTCTCAAAGGAAGAGATCATGCCCTCTACTACTACCATCGTCGTCATTGTCGTCGTCATCGTAGCGATTTTCGGATTCAGCGGCGGCCTGCGTTTCTAGGATAGCGGCACGTCTCAACAGTGGTGTGTGATGCCCCTGCCTGGTCTATGCCTCACCAACGAAAACGCCCCGCTTGAAAGGCGGGGCGTATCACGGAATCGTTGATCGTCTTACGATACTTCAGCACGTAACGTAAAGCCCAAGGCTTTTGTCACCTTCATAATCGTTGCAAAACTTGGGTTTCCATCAGCAGAAAGCGCCTTGTACAACCCTTCGCGAGTCAACCCCGTATCACGAGCAAGCTGTGCCATACCACGGGCGCGGGCAATATCGCCAAGCGCTGCCGCCACCAGGGCAGCGTCGCCCTCTTCAAGGCAGGCTTCAAAGTACAACACCATTTCCTCTTCGGTATTCAAGTGGTCAACGACATCCCATTTACGCAGCGTGCTCATGGTGCCTCCTTCAAATCGCGTGCCAATTGCTTCGCGATATCAATATCTTTTGCCTGGCTGGATTTATCACCGCCCGCCAACAAAATAATCAGCTCATACCCCCGCTGGACAAAATAGACTCGATAACCAGGCCCGTAGTGAATCCTCAATTCCGAGACTCCTTCCCCCACCGGCTCACAATCCCCGAAGTTGCCCAGCTCAGCCCGGCGCAGACGAGCCAGAATTTTCGCTCTGGCCCGAGCATCGCGTAATTTATCGAACCAGTCCGAATAAGTGTCGGTTTCGCTAATTATTTTCATGTTCTTAATGTAAACCACAGTTCACACAAGAGCAAATAATCCCTTCAATACAAACCGCCATACGCACACCTGCAGCGCAGGATAGCGCCTATGTGTAGAAGGCATGTTGTGTTATGAGGCAATCAGGAGGCACGGTAAGCGCCTTAAACCATAACTGGAAAGTTAGCGTGGCTTTACGAAATCGGCGGTCAAGAGACAGCAGGACAGTGAGAAAAGAGAAACAGCTAGACCTGCAGTTCCCAGGGTGATTCCCAAATCAGTCACAAGACCCAGAAACGACGAAGGGGAATCAACATAAGATGTTGATTCCCCTTCTATATTCGTGGCGGAGAGGGAGGGATTCGAACCCTCGAAGCCTTTCGACTTACACACTTTCCAGGCGTGCTCCTTCGACCACTCGGACACCTCTCCACATTGTGTGCTCTGCTGCAGGGCGTTGCCTTTCTCAACAGAACGGCGCATATACTATGCGTTAAGCTGTGAAATAGCAAGCCTTTTTCACATCAGGGCTTTTCACGTCAAGAGCTGGGCAGCACGGCATAGCGGCTGCTGGCTTCCAGACATAGCGTGTCGCCGCAGTAGAGCTGCTGGCTGAGTGCGATGCTGCCTTTGCCGCGTTCGCGCAGCCGTTCTGCCAGCGTTGCGGGGCCGTCGCTGCTGCTGGGCGTACAGATGAGGCGGTAGTCGCCAGTCACCGGGGCAACGAAGCGCTGGCTGGCCTCCGCCACGACCACGTCTTGCGCCCTTCCCTGCTGGCGCAGCCACAGGGTCACCCAGCACCATCCTTGCAGGGTGGCTTGTGCCGCCAGGGCACCGCCAAAGCCGGTGCCTTTATCATTGAGGTTAGGCGCCAGCGCCAGGTGCCAGGTCAACGCGTCGTTGGCGTGGCTCACGTCACTGATGCCCAAGGCTCCCACCATGGGAATCGCCTCGCCCAGCCAGCGGTGGAAGGCGTGCAGGTCTTCCTTGCCTTCTGGCAGCGGTAGACGCGGGTGCGGTAGGCCTGGCTGGCGTGACGGGCTCATGGTGGGCTCCTCGGCGGTTAAGCGCTCAATCCCAGCGTTCGACGAAATCGGCGGCGTTATGCTCGGGTACCGGCTTGTGACGACCGGCCAGGCTGCCCAGGTAGATGAACGCGACCACTTCATCCTCCTTGTCCAGCTCCATTCCCTTGCGCACCACCGAGTCGAAGGCATACTTGCCGCTGCGCCACATGGCGCCCAAGCCCAGGGCGTGTGCGGCCAACAGAATCCCGTGGGCAGCACAGCCCGCTGAAATAATCTGTTCGACCTTGGGTACCTTGGCAATATCAGGCGTCACCTTGGCAATCACGGCGATCACCATGGGCGCGCGCAGGGGCTTTTTGCGGGCAGCGTTCAGGGTGTCATCGCTGGCGTGCGGGTCTTCCTGGAACTCCGCTTCGGCGAACAGTTCTCCCAGGCGCTCGCGCCCTTCTCCGACGAACTCGATAAACCGCCACGGGCGTAGCTCCTTGTGGTCGGGGGCACGCAGGGCGGCGCGGTAGATGGCGCTGAGCTGTTCCGGGCTGGGGGCAGGCTCGGTGAGCTTGCCCATGGAGCTACGTTCGTGCAGCAGCGTAAGAGCGTCCATTGGTGTCTCCTTGTCCTGGGTCGGTATCACTGGCGCGCCAGGCGTAGCGGGCTGGGCGGCGCCATGCCCGGCGTGGCACGCCAGGGGCTGATGTCCAGCCCACCACGGCGCACGTAACGCGCCAGCACCAGCAGTGATTCTGGCTGGGCGTACTGCATGAGATCCGTGAAGATATGCTCGACGCAGTGCTCGTGAAAATCCTGATGCTGGCGGTAGCCAATCAGGTAGCGCAGCAGTCCTTCGCGGTCGAGGCGCGGGCCTTTATAGCGAATCAGAACGCTCCCCCAGTCGGGCTGCCCGGTCACAGGGCAGTTCGATTTGAGCAGATGCGAATGCAGCGTCTCTTCCACGATATCATCGTGGGTGGTCAGGTGCTCGGCGCTGGGGGTGTAGTGGCTGACCTCGATATCCAGGTCGTCCAGGCACTCCCCTGGCAAGCGTCGCGGGGCCAGCGCTTCGTCATCCACCGGCAACAGCTCGACGCTGACCGGGGCACCCGCCGCACCGCTCAGGTCGCGCACCAGGGTGGCTTCCACCTCGGCTTGGGTGGCAAAGCGCGTCTGGTTGAGGCTGTTGAGGTAGAGCTTCCAGGATTTGGACTCGATCAACTGCGGCGAGCTTGCCGGCAGCCGAAAACGCGCCACTGCCACCACGGGCTTGCCGCGTCCATTCAGCCAGGAGACTTCAAAGGCGTGCCACTCGTCTTCACCCACGAAGGGCAACGCGCTTTCTTCGATCCCCAGCGGCGCGCGATTGGCCGCCCGAGGAATGGGATACAGCAGTGCCGCATCGTACTGTTCGGGGTAGGCAGAATCGCGCCCCAGCGGCGCGTGTTCCAGAGTATCAGGGCGGTGTGCCATGCAAAACGTCTCCATCAAACCAGGGGCCCTTGGGGCACTTAACTGCGAATACCTTTGCCACGCTCCAGCATGGTCAGCGCCACCATGAACAGCACCACGATGAACGCCATGATCGCCGTCAGCGCCCAGCCGACGGGAATGTCAGACACCCCCAGAAAGCCATAGCGGAAGACGTTGACCATGTACAGAATCGGGTTGAGCATCGAGACGCCCTGCCAGAAGTCCGGCAGCATCGAAATCGAGTAGAACACGCCGCCCAGGTAGGTCAGCGGGGTCAGGATGAACGTCGGCACGATGGAAATGTCATCGAACTTGTTCGCCAGCAGGGCATTGATGAACCCCCCTATGGAAAACAGCGCCGAGGTCAGCACCACGACCAGTATCGTGAGCAGCGGATGCTCCACCGTCAAGCGGGTGAAGAACAGCGACACCAGCGTCACGATGAGCCCGACGCCCAAGCCCCGGGCCATGCCGCCCAGAATGAAGCCGGAAAGAATCACGCTATTGGGCATGGGCGAGACCATCATCTCTTCCACCGAGCGCTGAAACTTGTTGGAAAAGAAGCTGGAGGCCACGTTGGAGTAGCTGTTGGTGATCACCGACATCATGATCAACCCGGGCACGATGAAATCCATATAGCTGAAGCCATCCATCTCACCAATGCGCGAGCCGATCAGGCTGCCGAAAATGATGAAGTACATGGCCATGGTGATCGACGGTGGCAGCAGGGTTTGCGGCCAGATACGGGTAAACCGCTTGATCTCCTTGAGCACCAGTGTCCACAGCGCGACCAGGGTTTGTGTGGCATTCATGCGTTGGCCTCCTGCTGCTCACGTTGATCCAGAGCCGCCTGGCTGCTCTCTACCATGGAAACGAACATCTCTTCCAGACGATTGGCGCGGTTGCGCATGGAAACCACTTGAATGCCCTGCTCACTGAGCGATGAGAACACGTCGTTCAGCTGCTGGCCTCGGTGAATGGCCACCGAAAGCTGGGAAGGCTCCACCTGATGAACCTCGAAACCCGGCACCTGCGGCGCTTGCGCGACGGGAGCCGCCAGGTCCAGCAGGAAGGTTTCGGTGTCCAGCTCGGCCAGCAGCTCGCGCACGCTGGTGTTACGCACGATCTCGCCGTGATTGATGATGGCGATATTGCGGCACAGGCTTTCGGCTTCTTCCAGATAGTGGGTCGTCAGAATGATCGTCGTGCCTTCGTCGCGGTTGATGCGCCGCATGTACTCCCACATGCTGCGACGCAGCTCGATATCCACCCCCGCCGTGGGCTCATCGAGAATCAGCAGCTTGGGGCGATGCATCAGCGCACGCGCAATCATCAGGCGGCGCTTCATGCCGCCGGAGAGCATCCGCGCGCTGCCGTTGCGTTTTTCCCACAACCCCAGGTCGGTCAGCAGCTGCTGGGCACGGGGCAGCGCTTCACTACGCCGCATGCCGTAATAGCCCGCCTGGGCCAATACGATATCCAGCACTTTCTCGAACTGGTTGAAGTTGAACTCCTGCGGCACCACGCCCAACTGGTACTTGGCTTTGGCAAAATCCTTGTCGATGTCGATACCAAAAATCGACACCTTGCCCGCGGTTTTCTGTACCAGGGAACATACCACGCCCAGAGTGGTGGATTTACCTGCCCCATTGGGGCCCAGCAGTGCAAAGAAGTCGCCCTGCTGAACGTCCAGATCAATCCCTTTTAACGCTTGAAAGCCGTTGCCGTACACCTTGGTAAGGCCACGGATCGACAATGCCGGTTCGGCCATGAACATGTCCTGTCAGCAAAATGAGAGCTTATGAAGCTAGATGGGAAGATATCGGGGCGAACGCATATTTTTTCAAGCTAACGAGCTTGCCGCTAGCGCAGACGTCATAGCACACATTACTTAGCCAGACCAAACGACACCCACGACAAAGCGCTGCTCAAGGCAGTGGCCGAACGGATAACAGAGACGAAGGGGATCCAGCGAGGGAGAATCAGAAAAAGCGATGGAAAGGCACGGACAAAGACACAGAAGGGATGACCGTTGAACTGGAGCGGGAAAGGAGATTCGAACTCCCGACCCTCGCCTTGGCAAGGCGATGCTCTACCACTGAGCTATTCCCGCAACATGAACGGCATTACTTATGGGAACCGGTTAAAACAACCGATGACGACAACCAAGTATCAGCGTCATGCGAGTGGCGTCCCATAGGGGGTTCGAACCCCTGTTCCCGCCGTGAAAGGGCGGTGTCCTGGACCACTAGACGAATGGGACACATGTACACGTAGACGACTGGAGCGGGAAAGGAGATTCGAACTCCCGACCCTCGCCTTGGCAAGGCGATGCTCTACCACTGAGCTATTCCCGCTTGATGTCGCTAAAAATCGGATTGGCGTCCCATAGGGGGTTCGAACCCCTGTTCCCGCCGTGAAAGGGCGGTGTCCTGGACCACTAGACGAATGGGACGTAT
>NZ_PINZ01000037.1:0-31521 GCF_002810305.1 Halomonas sp. 141 | reverse complement strand
TCAGAAGTGAAACCGCTTAGCGCCGATGGTAGTGTGGGGTCTCCCCATGTGAGAGTAGGTCATCGTCAGGCACTTATCCCGTAGAAAGCCCCGAGCACACTGTGTTCGGGGCTTTTTGCTGTGTGTTAAATTTGTCTACACCCGCTGCTTTTATGTCAGAATGAAGGCTCCAAGGAGGAGGGCCGATGACACAAATGCAATGGGATCAGTTACTTTCCCCTCAACGCTTACATGACAAGCGCCCCGGCAGTAACCGCGAAATAGGGCGCACTCCTTTCCACAAGGACCATGACCGCATCGTTTTCTCAGGCTCCTTTCGTCGCTTGGGGCGCAAGACGCAGGTGCATCCCCTTACCGAAAATGACCATATCCATACGCGGTTGACCCACTCCTTGGAAGTCGGCTGTGTGGGCCGCTCGTTGGGCATGATCGTCGGCGAGTTGCTGCGTGATCGGCTGCCGGAGTGGATCACCCCAGCTGACCTGGGCGTCATCGTGCAAACGGCCTGTCTCGGGCACGACATCGGTAACCCCCCCTTTGGCCATGCCGGTGAATATGCCATTCGTGACTGGTTTCGCCGTGCCGAGGGGAGTGGCTTGCTGGAGGGGCTCGCCGAACAGGAGCGCCAGGATCTGCTGACCTATGAGGGGAATGCTCAGGGATTTCGTGTCATTACGCAGATCGAGTACAACCAGTTCAACGGCGGCATGCGGTTGTCTGCAGCAACCCTGGGGACTCTGTTGAAATATCCCTGGACCGTTCGCTATGGTGGCCGCGCTGGCAAGTTTGGCTGTTATCAGTCCGAGCAGGCGTTGCTCAAGGAAGTCGCTGACGCCGTGGGTCTGATTCCTCAGGGCGAGCAGCGCTGGTGCCGTCATCCACTGGCGTGGCTGGTCGAAGCGGCGGATGACATCTGTTATGCGCTGCTGGATCTGGAAGATGGCCTCGAAATGGGGATTCTGCGTTACGAAGAAGTCGTCGAAATACTGCGTCAGATTGCTGGCGAATTTCCCCCTGAGTATGAAGAGATGCAGCGCAAGAGTGTCTCGCAGCGCCGCCGTATCGCGCTACTGCGGGGGGCAGCCATGGAGCGTGCGGTCAATGATGTGGCGGCCGTGTTTGTACAGCATGAGCAGGCGCTGCTGAGCGGTACCTTGAGCGATGACCTGCTGGAGCTTTGCCATCCGGATCTGGGCTGGGGCGTGCAGTCTGCCAAGCAGTTGGCTCGAGAACGCATTTTCCAGAACGAGCGCAAGGCCAAGCTGGAAATCGGTGCCTACACCACGCTGGGGATTCTGCTGGAGGCGTTCATTGGTGCTGCCCATGAGCTACACCATACCGGGCAAAGCTCTTTCAAGCATCAGCGCGTGCTGGCACTGATCGGTGAAAACACGCCGCTGCCCTCCTGGACGCTTTACGACAGCTACCGTCGTATGCTGGATTTCATTGGTGGCATGACCGACCACTACGCCGTGGACCTTGCCCAGGAAATGGGCGGGCGGCTGCGCGGGGATTAAACCGACGGGTGGCGCAAATGTTTTAGCTCCATCAGCCGTACCCGTTCCAGCAAGGTATGGATGACCTTGTCATGGATGACGTCGCTCATATGGCCCGGTTTAAGCTCGCTCAACTGGCGTGACAGCCGCTCTCCGCTGACCACCAGAATGTCCGAAGCTGCCTCACTGGTATCGATTTGCCAGCCAGGCAGCACCAGCACGCCTCGAACGGGAACAGGCACCCCACAGCGTCGCTCCAGCCACTGGGTGAGCCAATTGACCCCCTGACGCGTCTTGTGCAGTGGGCGACGCTCCTGCCAATGGGGAAAGCGCAGCCGTTCGCGTTCGACGGCCACGCTATTGAGCTCGCGGCCATCCGAACCTATCGCCAGCGCTCTGGCGCGGGTTTCGACGACAAAGACGCCATGGGGCGTCACGACCACGTGGTCGATGGTGAAGCTGTCGGTAGGTACGTCGTGAAACACATAGTAAGGGTGTGCCTCCGGACGGATGAGTCGCTCCAGCTCCTGGCCAACGGCCAGCTCGCAGGCCAAGCCCAGCTTCAGGCGACGGATACGCTGGTAATCGCGTACCAGCAGCAGTGAAAACGCCAGTACCAGCAGCGTGCTGAGCAGCCCGTACAGTGCCCACTCCACCCAGTCCTGCTGCTCCACGAACAGCATGCGGCCCATGCCGTAGACCAAGGGCGCCAGACTCACCAAAGGCCCTAGCGTACCGTTTAGAAATAGGCTCGAGAATGCTTGATCCAGCCGGTAACGCAGTGCCTGCCCAGGCTCGTGAAGCGGGGCATCGAAAGGAGACTGCACGCGAGCATCATGCAGACTGCGCAGCGCCAGCACGATACCGCCCATTGCCGCCATCGGAAACAGGAAAATGAGAGGTAGCAGGTATTCCAACCAAACCATTGCGATGCCTTGCCCTTGAGCCGTTTACCAGAAGTAGAGCGATTGGTGCTACATCAATACTTCAACCGCCTGCCAATTTTACCTGATACCCCATGGAGGTTAGCGCGTCACGCAGGGTTTCGCGATGATCTCCCTGGATTTCGATCACGCCCTGCTTGACGGCGCCACCGGTGCCACAGCGCTGCTTCAGGGTCTTGGCCAGTGCTTTCAGCTCCGCGTGGGCCAGCGGTATACCGCTGATGGTGGTCACACCCTTGCCTTTGCGGCCACTGGTCTCTCGTCGAATTCGCACGATGCCATCCAACGTAGCCAATCGTGCCTGTTCGCTGGCGTCTTCGCAGTGGCAGTCGTCAATCGCGGCACGGCACTGGGGGCATGTCTTGCCATGCTCGGTGGAATACACCAGACCACCCAGTTGGTCACGTAATGAAGCCATGTCTTGTCTCTGCTGAGGGTTATTTCGCTGTCGAGTGATGCGGCATTGCCGTGTGCCATCGCTCGCGGGTCAAACGCTCCACAACGGCAGGCAACTGATACATGTTACTGATCATGATAGCGCCTTCCGGGGTATTTTCGGCATCTGGAAAGCGGTTTAAATGAATCACCGTCATGCCCGCTTGAAGTGCTGCCCTGACGCCGACCAGCGCATCGTCGATGGCAATGCACTGTGCGGCAGCAAACCCCATGATGCTGGCCGCATGTAAGTGCAGGCACGGCTCGGGTTTCCAACAGTTGGCGGTATAGCCGCTGAACAGGCGGTTATCGAAGTAATGGGTCAGGCCCGTGGCTTTCAGCGCCGCGCGTATCTTCGTTTCCGGGCCGTTGGAAACCACCGCGCTGGGGTAGTGCGACAAGGCTTCCAGTGCTTCCAGTGCCCCGGGAATGGTGGTGAGTTCGTTGGTCAGTCGCGTGGCCAGGTTGGCGCGCATATCGTGCTCCATGCGCTCGAGTTGTTCGATGTCGACTTGACCATGGCGGTCCTGCAGCTCGGCGACGATCCTGCGAAAGCGGGCGCCGCGAAATTCGCCCATATAGTCGGAGGCAGCGAAGGGAAGCCCCACCGTATTGAGGCCGCGTGCCATTTCTTCGGCAAGCAGGGGTTCGCTATCGACGAGCGTGCCATCACAGTCAAACAACAAAAGTGGAAGCGGCATGTCAGTTCCTTGCAGTACCTGAAGCACTACGCATGTTGGGGTAAGCCGACCATCTTGCTATTGAACGGGATTTTAGCTCCTTTGTGAACACTGTTTGATAATTTTTTACGTTTTCGTCGATGGCGGAGTCGCTGCACGTCGGGAAAGCCCCTGGCAGGTGCTTATCCCTCGGAGCGGCTATAGTGAACAGGTGCAACGACATGCATCATGAAAAAGGAGATTGATATGCGAGTATCCCCTTGGCTATTACCTTGGGTTTTGAGTGCATCCTTGTGTGTAGTCGCGGCCAGCGCGTGGGCAGATACCGCGGCTGAGAATGGACAGCACGAAGCGTTGGATGATGCGGCGCTGGAAGAGACGTACGGTATCAAGGCGGGGGCCGTCCGACGCGACGAACAGCCCGCCTCACAAGCGCAGGAAGATGCTGGCGACGATGATGAAGAGCATGCCGAAGGCGGCACTGGGGGCACCGGCAGTGCCGATGACGCCATGTTGCAAGGTGAAGACGAACAGAGCAGTGAAGAGCAAAGCAGCGATCAGTAATGCGATGCCGCTTAACGCGACAAGCGTCGTGAGTTGGCACTGCTGCGCCGATGGTAAGGCTTCATGGCTTGTTGACTGGTTGTCCACCATGGCGCGTACTGACCGCGCATGGCGCTGAACAAGACTTTTTGCATGATGAGGCCAGCTTCCACGCTGGCCTCGATCTTTTCAGTCACCATGCGCTGGTTTTCACGCATCATGGCAGGACTGAAAAAGGGCTGCGTTTGCCATAGTTGCTGACGCATGGAAATCGTGGAGAGCGAAGAGCTCCATAGCTCCATGCCCATGATGCCTGCTTTCCACAGGTCAAGGAACATCAGGGGCGGTGTCAGCATTGGCAGAGGGGTGTGCTTCATGGAGAAGGCTACCTGGTGAAGAAATGGGCGGAGTTGTTTAGTAATAGCTCATTATTGCTGCATTGCAATAAAAAAGGCGACCCGAAGGCCGCCTTGATGTCGTCGCGAGGCGCTGCTTATTTGATCTTGGGCGCCAGCTCACCACGCTCGTAGCGCTGGAACATGGCTTCCAGGCTGATCGGCTTGATCTTGCTCGCGTTGCCTGCGGTGCCAAAGGCTTCATAGCGGGCAATACACAGATCGCGCATGGCTGTGACGGTTTCTTTCAGGAACTTGCGCGGATCGAACTCTGATGGGTTCTCGGCCATGAAACGACGCACGGCGCCGGTCGAGGCCAGACGCAGGTCGGTATCGATGTTGACCTTGCGCACTCCGTGCTTGATGCCCTCGATGATCTCTTCCACCGGTACACCGTAGGTTTCCGGGATCTGACCACCGTAGCGGTTGATCACTTCCAGCCACTCCTGGGGCACCGAGGAGGAGCCGTGCATGACCAGGTGGGTATCCGGAATACGAGCGTGGATCTCTTTGATACGCTGGATCGAGAGCGTATCGCCCGTGGGCGGCTTGGTGAACTTGTAAGCGCCGTGGCTGGTGCCGATGGCAATGGCCAGGGCGTCCACATGGGTCGCCTTGACGAACTCGGCAGCCTCTTCCGGGTCGGTGAGCATCTGCTCCATATCCAGCTTGCCTTCGGCGCCAATGCCGTCTTCTTCACCGGCCATGCCGGTTTCCAGGCTGCCCAGACAGCCCAGTTCGCCTTCTACAGAGACGCCACAGGCATGGGCCATTTCAACGGCACGACGGGTCACGTCAACGTTGTAGTCGTAATCCATCGGCGTTTTACCGTCTTCGCCCAGGGAGCCATCCATCATCACGGAGGAGAAGCCGAGCTGAATGGAGCGCTGGCAGACAGCCGGGCTGGTGCCGTGATCCTGGTGCATGACGACCGGAATGTGCGGGAACTCTTCCACCGCCGCCAGAATCAGGTGGCGCAGGAAGGGGGCGCCAGCGTATTTGCGTGCGCCAGCAGATGCCTGCACGATCACCGGGGAGTCAGTCGCGTCAGCGGCTTCCATGATGGCCCGCATCTGTTCCAGGTTGTTCACGTTGAACGCGGGAATGCCGTAGCCGTATTCGGCGGCGTGGTCGAGCATCTGGCGCATGCTAATCAAAGCCATGGGGTCACCTTATTGGGTTGTATGTTCAGAGTTCTAAGTATTAGCGCTGAGCAGCGGCTTCCAGCGCGGCAACGGCCGGCAGCTGCTTGCCTTCCACGTATTCGAGAAATGCTCCGCCGCCGGTCGAGATATAGGAGACTCGGTCAGCGATCGCGTACTTGTCGATGGCCGCCAGGGTGTCTCCACCTCCAGCAATAGAGAACGCGGCACTGTCGGCAATGGCGCGGGAAATGACCTCGGTCCCCTTGCCGAACTGGTCGATTTCAAACACGCCCACGGGTCCGTTCCACAGGATCGTGCCAGCATCCTTGAGCAGGCTGGCCAAGTGGGCGGCCGTGTCGGGGCCAATGTCCAGAATCATTTCGTTGTCTGCCACCTGATCGACGGGCTTGACCACCGCCTCTGCTGCTTCGGAAAACTCGGTGGCCACCACTACGTCGGTAGGCAGCGGAATCTTCACCTTGGCCATCAGCGCCTTGGCCTGGTCGAGCAGGTCTGCTTCGTAGAGCGATTTGCCCACATTATAGCCTGCTGCCGCAATAAAGGTGTTGGCGATACCACCACCGACGATCAATTGATCGCATTTTTCCGACAGTGCGTTCAGCACGTCCAGCTTGGTGGAGACCTTCGAACCGCCGACGATGGCCGCCATGGGGCGTGCGGGATTGGCCAGCGCTTTCTCCAGGGCATCCAGTTCCTGGGCAAGCAGGGGGCCAGCACATGCCTGGGGAGCAAAGCGCGCGACGCCATGGGTAGAGGCCTGGGCACGGTGAGCGGTTCCAAAGGCGTCCATCACGAAGATGTCGCACAGTGCGGCATACTGCCTGGCAAGCTGTTCGTCGTCTTTCTTCTCGCCACGATTGAAGCGCACGTTCTCCAGCAACACCACGTCACCGTTCTGCAGCGTCGGGGCGGTGTCGAGGTAGTCGTTGACCAGTTTGACGGGGCTGCCGAGCAGTTCGCCCAGGTGCTCGGCGACAGGGGCCAGCGAGAACTCGTCAGCGGGTTCACCTTCCGTGGGGCGGCCCAGGTGGCTCATGAGCAGTACTTTGGCGCCCGCCTTGGCGGCAGCTTGTATGGTCGGCAGCGCAGCACGCAGGCGAGCATCGCTGGAAACACGGCCGTTCTTGATCGGCACATTCAGGTCTTCACGAATCAGTACGCGCTGCCCATCCAGGGGCAGGTCGGTCATCTTTTGCACGTTCATGTGAGCGGTTTCCTCGTGTTCAAGCGAATGAAAGGTCGTGGCGGTCATGCCCGCTGGCGTAGCGTTGCCAGCCGCTGGCTGATATCCAGCATACGGTTGGCAAACCCCCACTCGTTGTCAAACCAGCACAGCAGCTTGAGCAGGCGCTTGCCTGCCACTCTGGTTTGCGTGGCGTCCAGAATGCCAGAGCGAGGGTCGTGATTGAAATCGATGGAGGCCATGGGGGCCTCGGTATAGCCCAGCACGCCTGCCAGCCGCTGTTGGCTGGCCTCGCGCAGCAGTGCATTGACCTGCTGGGCATCGGTGTCGCGGCGTACGGTAAGCGAGACATCCATGGCCGAGACGTTGATCGTGGGAACGCGCACGTGCAGACATTCGAAGCGGCCTGCCAGCGTTGGCATCAGACGGCTGATGCCCACCGCAAGCCCAGTATCGACCGGGACGATGGACTGCATCGCCGAGCGGGTAAGGCGCAGGTCGGTCTGGTGGTAGGCGTCGATGACTGGCTGGTCGTTCATGGCCGAGTGAATCGTGGTGGTGACACCGTGCTCCAGCCCCAGCGCTTCATCCAGTATCGTCAGCAAGGGCACCAGGCAGTTCGTGGTGCAGGACGCCGCCGAGAGGATGCGCTGTGCACCGCTGAGCTCATGCTCGTTGATCCCCCACACGATGGTGGCATCCACGTCGTTTTCTGCCGGTTGGGAAAACAGCAGCTGCCGTGCACCGGCCTTCAGGTGCCGCTCCGCCGTGGCGCGATCCTTGAAGCTTCCTGAGCACTCCAGGACCAGATCGATATCCAGGGCTTTCCAGGGAAGCGCATCGGGGGCGCGTTCACATAGCACCTGAATGCGCTGGCCGTTGATCACCAAGGCATCACCCTCGTTCTCGACCTCGCCAGGAAAACGCCCGTGGGTGGTGTCGTAGCGGGTGAGATAGGTGATGGTAGCCAGGTCGGAAAGTTCGTTGATGGCGACCACTTCCAGATCGGGATGGCCACGCTCCACCAGTGCACGCAGTACGCACTGGCCGATACGTCCATACCCATTGATTGCAATGCGAAACTTAGCGGTTGCGTTAGCCATGTCGCGAAGCGGCCCCAAAAAAAGTGGCTAGATGATAACGTACTTCAGCGCCCGTTGCTCAGTTGCCAGCTCCCAGCAGACCCCAGGCGAATGGCAGCAGCAACGCGGTGAAAATGCCCGTCAAACTCATCCCGAGGGAGGCAAAGGCACCGGCAGTGGGGCTCATCTCAAAGGCCCTGACGGTACCAATGGCATGGCCGTTGAGCCCCAGAGCGAATCCGAGCAGGCGCTCGTCGGTAATGTCCAGCCATCTGGCAGCGAGGCTCACCATCGGGATGGTGGCGACGCCAGTAACCAGCAGCGCGCCCATCAACAAGGCAACGCTGCCACCCAACTGTTCGGTGATCCCGATGGCAATCGGGGCAGTGACGGACTTGGCCGCGATGGAGGCGAGTACTTCTGGGCTGGCGCCAAGCAGCCAGGCAATCCCCAGGGAATAGCAGGCGGCCAGAGACGCCGCCACGGGCAGGCAAGCCGCCAGGGGGCGCCATAGCTCACGGATACGCGGTAGCTGTTGATAAAGAGGCATGCCGAGTGCCACGGTGGCAGGCCCCAGCAGTACGGTCAGCCAGGTCGCCCCCTGTTGGTAAATGGGGTAAGGCAAGCCCAGCACGGCAAGCGTAGCCGCCAGCAGCAAGGCAGCAATCAGTATGGCGGGTAGCCAGGCCGGGTGGCCCAGCCGCCGGAACAGCGCGGTGCCCAAGAGGTAAGCCGCGAGCGTCAGGCCCACGGCAAACAAGGGCGTTGCGGTCAATAAGGTGAGCGTGTCACTGGCCATGTTCACGTCCCATCAGACGCTTGAGCAACCACAGCGTGGTCAAGACGCTGAGCAGCGTGCCCAGGAGCAGCGCCGCCAGGATGGCCAGCCACTGTCCGGCCAGTTGATCGAGAATGAAAAAGACCCCGACCACGCCGGGCATGATCAGCATGGCCAGTAGCGCAATCAGGGGCTGGGCGGCGGCGGCAAGGCTGGTGGGCACACGGCCGATAAGGGCCAGAGTGACGCACAGCAGCAACATGCCGACCACGCCAGAAGAAATGGGCAGGCCGGAGAAGTGAACCACGGCTTCTCCGACCAGCCAGTAGCCGATCAGCCAAAGCAGGCCATTCAGCGCGGGCATCTATAGGCCCGCGCTGCCTGTGCCGGCGTGATCAGGCAAACTGAGATAAGCTCAGCCGAGCAGCTCATTGGCCTGCTTGACGATATTCTCGACCGTAAAGCCAAAGTGCTTGAACAGCTCGCCTGCCGGGGCCGACTCACCGTAGGTGGTCATGCCAATGACGCGCCCTTCCAGACCAACGTACTTGTACCAGTAGTCGGCGTGGCCCGCTTCGATGGCAATGCGCTTGGTCACGGCTTTGGGCAGCACGCTCTCGCGGTAGTCGGCGTCCTGACCGTTGAAGCGGTAAGTAGATGGCATGGACACCACGCGCACGGCCTGGCCCTGCTGCTCGAGCGTGGCCGCGGCTTCCATGGCCAGCGCCACTTCGGAGCCGGTGGCAATCAGGATCAGCGCGGGCGTGCCGTCGCAATCCTTCAGCACATAACCGCCGCGCTGGATGGCGGCTAACTGGGCCTTGGTGCGCGGCTGGTGCGGCAGGTTTTGACGCGACAGTACCAGCGCAGTGGGGCCGGAGTGGCGTTTGATGGCCGCATCCCAGGACGCCGCCGTCTCCACCGCATCGCAGGGACGCCAAGTGTTCAGGTTGGGCGTGGTGCGCAGGCTGGTGAGCTGCTCGATGGGCTGGTGGGTCGGGCCATCTTCACCCAGACCGATGGAGTCGTGGGTAAACACGTAAATGGCCTGCTGGCCCATCAATGCCGCCATGCGCACGGCATTACGCATGTACTCCATGAAGATCAGGAAGGTCGCGCCATAAGGAACGAAACCACCGTGCAGGGCGATACCGTTCATCACTGCGCCCATGCCGAATTCACGCACACCGTAGTGCAGGTAGTTGCCGCTGGCATCTTCAGGAGTGATCGCTTTGGCGCCTTTCCAGAACGTCAGGTTGGAGGGCGCGAGGTCAGCGCTGCCGCCGAGCAGTTCCGGCATTTGCGGGCCAATCACGTTCAGCGCTTCAAAGGAGGCTTTACGTGAAGCGATGCTTTCGCCTTTGTCCTGGGCCTGCTCGATCAGCGCTTCGGTGGCCAGCTCCGTGGGCAGCTGCGCTTTCATGCGACGCTTGAACTCACGGGCCTGCTCGGGGAATGCTTCGGTGTAGCGAGCGAAGCGGCCTTCCCACTCCTGCTGGCGAGCTTTACCCGCTTCGCGAGCATCCCAGGCGGAGTAAATGGGCTCGGGAATGTGGAAGGGAGCATGCTCCCAGCCTAGCTGCTTGCGCGCCAGCGCTACTTCATCGTCACCCAACGGTGCGCCGTGGGACTCTTCTTTGCCCTGCTTGTTGGGGGCGCCAAAGCCGATGATGGTCTTGCAGATGATCAGGCTCGGCTTGTCGTCCTGGCTTTTTGCCAGCTCGATGGCGGCTTTGACTTCTTCAGGTTTGTGGCCGTCGACGTTGGGCACCACGTGCCAGCCGTAGGACTCGAAGCGCTTGGCGGTATCGTCGGTGAACCAGCCTTCGACTTCGCCATCGATGGAGATGCCGTTGTCGTCGTACAGAGCAATCAGCTTACCCAGCTGCTGAGTGCCGGCCAGCGAGGCCGCCTCATGGGAAATGCCTTCCATCAAGCAGCCATCGCCCAGGAAACACCAGGTGTGGTGGTCAACGATGGTGTGGCCGGGGCGGTTGAACTGTGCGGCGAGGGTTTTCTCGGCAATGGCAAAGCCGACGGCGTTGGCAAAGCCCTGGCCCAAGGGGCCGGTGGTGGTTTCGATGCCGGGGGCGTATCCGTACTCAGGATGGCCTGCCGTGGGCGAGTGCAGCTGGCGGAAGTTTTGCAGCTGTTCCAGGCTGAGTTCGTAACCGCTCAGGTGCAGCAGCGAGTAGAGCAGCATGGAGCCATGGCCGTTCGACAGCACGAACCGGTCGCGATCGGCCCACTTGGGGTCTTCGGGGTTGTGCTTGAGGTAGTCATTCCACAGCACCTCGGCAATATCAGCCATGCCCATGGGTGCGCCGGGATGGCCAGATTTGGCCTTCTGAACGGCATCCATGGAAAGGGCGCGAATGGCATTGGCCAGCTCAAAACGGGACGGCATGGGGTGCTCCTCGCCTGAAAACGGAAAGAATAAAAGCGCTATTGTCGCTGACTTCCTCGGCGGCGGCAAATTCTCGAGGTGCGTTCTGGGAAGAACCCCCAACAGCGTGTAGACTCTGCCTCCCGAAGTAGTAGTGAAAAGGCTCTGCTGCTTCTATATACGGGCAGGGAACCTCCTGCCATGATTTCCTGCTGATGCTGCGGTCATAACGAAGCAGCCGTCATACAGAGGGTCGAGTGCGCGATGAGCGAATATTCCCTGTTTACCTCCGAGTCCGTTTCCGAAGGTCATCCTGACAAGATTGCTGACCAGATTTCTGATGCGGTGCTGGATGCCATTATCGCCCGTGACAAGCAGGCGCGTGTTGCCTGTGAAACGATGGTGAAGACGGGTGTTGCCATTATTGCGGGTGAAATTACCACCTCGGCATGGGTTGATCTCGAAGCGCTGGTGCGTGATGTGATCACCGATATCGGCTATACCTCCTCACAGGTAGGCTTCGATGGCGCCACCTGTGGCGTGATCAACCTGATCGGCAAACAGAGTGTGGATATTGCTCAGGGCGTTGATCGCACCAAACCCGAAGATCAAGGGGCGGGTGACCAGGGCTTGATGTTCGGTTATGCCACCAACGAAACCGACTCCTTCATGCCGGCCCCTATTCACTACTCCCATCGCCTGGTCGAGCGTCAGGCAGAGCTGCGCAAGCATGGCCTGCTGCCTTGGCTGCGTCCTGATGCGAAGAGTCAGGTCACCTTCCGCTACAATGCCGAAGGCCAACCCTGTGGCGTGGATGCCGTGGTGCTGTCGACCCAGCATGACCCGGAAATCGACCAGGAAGACCTGCGCAAGATGGTCAAGCGCGAAATCATCGAGCAGGTGATTCCCGCAGAGTGGCTGGATGCGAACACCCAATATCATATCAACCCGACCGGCAAGTTCGTGATCGGTGGCCCAGTGGGCGACTGTGGTTTGACGGGGCGTAAAATCATCGTCGATACCTACGGCGGCATGGCCCGTCACGGCGGCGGTGCGTTCTCGGGCAAGGATCCGTCCAAGGTAGACCGCAGTGCGGCCTACGCGGGCCGTTACGTGGCGAAGAACGTGGTTGCTGCAGGCTTGGCCGACAAGTGCGAGATTCAGGTGTCTTACGCCATCGGTGTGGCAGAGCCCACCTCCGTGTCGATCGACACCTTCGGCACAGGCAAGATCGACGATGCGAAAATCGTCGAACTGGTGCGCGAGCATTTTGACCTGCGCCCCTATGCGATCACCACCATGCTCGACCTGCTGCACCCGATGTATCGTCTGACCTCTGCCTACGGCCACTTTGGTCGCGAGCCGTTCGAGCATAGCTACCGTTGGACGGACGACAAAGGGGAAGAGCATACCGAGACGTTTACGGCGTTCCCTTGGGAGAAAACCGACAAGGCCGACGCGCTGCGCAAGGCGGCTGGTTTGTAAACACCTGGTCATACCGCTGCCCTGATAGCGCCCCCTGATGAAAATCAGGGGGCGTTTTTATTCTTTCCTATTGACTGAACAACGTAACATTGCATCACGCCCCGTTTGAGTTAAGTTAACGTTAGTACGGTGGTTCAGGCGCGGTGGTGCAGGCACCGATGGCTTTGCTGATCATCAGGGGGGCGGCGATGGTGTGGCGGTGGATATTCAGAGCAGGGTGGCTGAGTGGCCTGTGCGCTCTGGCGCTGACGACGCAGGCCGAGGAGTGCCCGGCATGGCCACAGGAGCGCCTTGCTCAAGAGCGCCAGACGCTGGCCGAGCATATCGCGCTGTGGGACCGTGCCTACCATGACGAGGGTGAGTCGCTGATTGCCGATGAGCTTTACGATCAGGCGCTGGCGAGGCTGACGCATTGGCAAACCTGTCTGGACGATACCACGCCCCACCGTCCCCTGACCCGATCCACCCGTAGCGATGGCACGGTGACTCACGCGGCTGCGCAAACCGGGCTCCACAAGGCCGACGAGGCCGGAGTGCGGCGTTTTACCAGCCGTCGCCAGGGGCTATGGATCCAGCCCAAGGTGGACGGTGTGGCGGTGACTTTGCGCTATCGGCAAGGGATATTGGTCGAAGCGGTCAGCCGCGGCGACGGGGAGCGCGGTCAGGACTGGACCGAGCGCGTTCGGCAACTGCCCGATGTGCCTGCTTTGCTGCCCGAGCCGCTATCGGCGGTGTTCCAGGGTGAGCTCTATTGGCAGCTTGATCGGCATATCCAGTCGCAAGCTCCCGAGATTGGCGCGCGCGGTGCGGTGGCCGGGGCCATGGCGCAGCAGGCACCCAGTGAGGCGACGCTTTCCCGCGTTGGCTTGTTCGTGTGGGATTGGCCCGATGGGCCTACCGAGATGGCGGAGCGGCTGGCGCGACTGACGGCGCTGGGGTTCGACACGGCCGAGTACACGCACCCCGTTACGGGCCATCAGCAAGCGGCTGAATGGCGGGAGCGCTGGTTCAACGAGCCGCTGCCCTTCGCTACCGATGGCGTGGTGCTCAAGCAGGCCGAACGCCCTGGCATTCGTCACTGGTCGGCGTCGCCTCCGGAGTGGGCCATCGCCTGGAAATACCCCGCGCAGCAAGCGCTGGCCCAGGTGCGTGGTATCGAGTTTCGGGTGGGGCGCACTGGGCGAGTGACGCCCGTGTTATGGCTGTATCCCGTGAGCCTGGAAGGGCGCAGCATTCGTCGTGTATCGCTAGGGTCGCTTGAGCAGTGGCAGGCCTGGGATGTTCGCCCAGGAGACCACGTCGCCGTGACGCTGGCAGGGCTGACGATTCCTCAAGTCACCAGCGTAGTCTGGCAGAGTGCTGAGCGGGCGCCGCTCAGTGTGCCATCGCCAGCGCGTTATGATCTGCTGAGTTGCCTGACGCTGACCCCCGATTGTGATGCCCAGCTATTGGCACGCCTGACCTATCTGGGGAATCAGCTAGGTATGCGTGGCATCGGCGAAGGCACTTGGCAGGCCTTGATGCGTGCCGGGGTCGTGACGGAGCTAATGGGCTGGCTGGCGCTGTCGGAGGCGCAGCTGCAACAGGCCCATGGTATTGGCCCCGCCACGGCCGCCTCGCTGGCGGCACAGTTTGCGGCGGCACGGCAGGCGCCCTATGCCGCCTGGTTACGTGCGCTGGGCGTACCGCCGGGCGGCAGCGCTGAGCTGGGGGAGTGGGCAACGCTGGAAGGACTCTCCCGCGCCGAGTGGCAGGCCCAGCCTGGGGTGGGCCCCGTCCGAGCCGAAGCGCTGGTGGCGTTCTTTGGCCATCCCGAGATCCAGCGGATGGCACGTCAGCTTCAGCAGGCGGGTGTGGAGGGCTTCTAGGCCAGCCCGGTCAGGTAGAGCATCATCCCCAGATAGAACGGGATCAGCAGTGGCGCCAATAGCGTCGTGGTCAACACGGCCAGGGCGCCTTTTTGGGGCTGAATGCCCAGCTCCATGGCCACGACCACCACATTGGAGGCCATCGGTACCACCCCCAGCAACAGCAGCGCCATGGCCAGCTCCGGTGCCAGCGGCGTCAGCTGTTGCAGCACCAGCACGGCACCGACCATGACCAGTGGCCACAGAGCGTAGCGCAGCCCCACGCAGGCTGCCACGAAGCGCGTATCCCAGGCGGCCAGCGTCACCTGGCTGAGCGTCATGCCAATGATCATCATGCCCAGCAGGGTGTACGTGGCGGGAAAGACGGCCAGCGAGTTCATCATGGGCTCGGGGAGCACTACACCCAGCGAGCTGAGCAGCAGGGCCAGCAGGAAGGCATAGACCAGCGGCAGGCGGGCAATCTTGATCAGACTCTGGCGCACCGAAAAGTGCCCTCGCGCGCTCAGGTAAAAGCCCACGGTAAATTCATACAGGTTGATCCCCAGCATGCAGAACAGGTACAGCGTGACGCCCTCCGGCGGCAGCAAGATCAGCGCCACGGGCAGGCCGAAATAGCCGGTGTTGCCGGTGCCGGAGGAAAAGGCCAGCAGAGCACCCTCCAGGGGGCCGAAGCGATGGCGGGTCAAGCGATGTACCAGCAGCGCCATGGCGCTGGCCAGCAGAAACATGGCCAGCGACAGGGTCAGATAGGCTGCCGTGGGGCCGCCGTTCATCAGCGCGCGGAAAATCGTCAGGGGAGCAATGAGATAGACCAGCAGCGTGGCAATCGGGCGGGGGTCGATCTTGAGCCGCTGGGCCGCAAGGAACCCTAACCCGACATAGCCCAGCAGCATCAACAGTGGCCCCATCAACGTCGCGGGTGCTAAATCCATTGCTCCTCCTTGAATTTGGTCTGCCGAACAACATGAGCCGAATTGAAGATCGTGCGTGAAATCTTTCATTAGCCGCCACGCGGGTAAGCAGCGAGAATACCTCACATAATGATCACTTTGTTGTACTGCGAGGATACACCATGGGCAGCCAGGAACATCCGTTAGGTATCAGCTTCGAGTTTTTTCCGCCCAATACCGATGCCGGCCGGGAGAAGCTGATTCACGTGCGCGATGAGCTGGTCGCATGTAACCCTCGCTTCTTCTCGGTGACCTACGGGGCTGGCGGGTCCACGCAGGCGCGTACCCGCGATATCGTGCGTACCGTGAGTGAGAGCGGTATTACCACCGCCCCGCACCTTTCCTGTATCGGCAGCGAGAAAGCCCAGCTACGTGACCTGCTGGCCCAGTATCAGTCGGAAGGCGTGGATAGCCTGGTGGCGCTACGTGGCGATATGCCGTCCGGCATGGGCAGTATCGGCGAGCTGCGCTACGCCAACGAGCTGGTCGAGTTCATCCGTGCCGAAACCGGTGATCACTTCGATATCGCCGTGGCGGCCTATCCAGAATCTCATCCACAGGCTCCCAGCCTCGACAAGGATGTGGAAAACTTTGCCCGCAAGATGAACGCGGGCGCCAATATGGCGATTACCCAGTACTTCTTCACCGCCGACGCCTACTTCCACTTCGTGGACAAAGCGCGGGCGCTGGGTGTCGAGCAGCCGATCATTCCCGGCATCATGCCCATCACCAACTACACCAAGCTGGCGCGCTTTTCCGATGCCTGCGGTGCCGAAATCCCCCGCTGGATTCGCAAGCAGCTGGAAGCCTATGGCGATGACAGCGAGGCTATCGCGGCCTTTGGCACCGAGGTGGTGACGCGCCTGTGCGAGCGCCTGCTGGATGGTGGCGCGCCGGGGCTGCACTTCTATACGCTCAACCAGGCCGCGCCGGTCATGAAGATCGTCGATAATCTCACCTGACCGGTTGCCGATGTGATCCATGAGAACCGACCTGCGTCCTCTGGCGCAGGTCGGTTTTTTTGATGGGGGTGCGACAGGCGCCGTGCGTGGCCCAGGAAAGTCTGCGCTATAAGGCGCTGTTGGCAGCCATGGCGCTGCTGATCCTGTTCTCGACCCCGCTGCCTCGCGAATGGTCGGCGCTCGCGGTAGCGCTGGTATTGATGATGTCGCGCCAAGTCGCCAGCCACCGATATGTGCAGGCGGTGGACTGGAACCTGTTGCTGCTGTTCATGGGGCTCTTCATTGTCACCGGCAGTGTCGCTTCCTTGCCGGAGGCGGGGGTGTTGGTCAACCAGTGGCTGGGGTCGGGAGGTGTGCCGGATGACCCATGGCACATGGCCGGGATCTCGCTGGTGGCCAGCAACGTGATCGGTAACGTACCTTTTGTGATCTTGCTACTGGGGCTGTTCCCGCAACTGCCCGAGGCCACGCTGGTCATGCTGGCGGTCATGTCGACGTTGGCAGGTAATTTGCTGCTGATTGGCAGCGTGGTGAATCTGATCGTGGCAGAGGGGGCCAGACGGCAGGGCGTTCACCTTGGCTTTCTCACCTTTGCCAAGGCCGGTATTCCGGTGACGCTGCTATCGATGCTGGTGGCGGGTGGGTGGTTTGCACTAGGCGTGCGCTGACAAAAAGGCCGACTCCTGGGAGTCGGCCTGCGTTGATAGCCTGTCAGGCTGCGGTGGGGGCCGGTTTCGGCCCGTGCAGCTTGCGCTGCATCAGGAACATGGCGGCGCCGATACCCAGTCCGGCAATGTCGGTGAAGATACCGCCGTAGATCAGGAACAGCGCGCCGATCATCAGCACCAAACGCTGCCATGCCTGGATCGAGCCAAAGAACCATGCTTGTACCGTGGCCGACAGCATGAAGATACCGATCGACGCCGTAATGGCGACGCGAACGATCTGCATCGGTGTGCCTTCCATCAGCATGGCCGGGCTATAGAAGAACATGAACGGTACGATAAAGGCCGCCAACCCTACCTTGAACGAGGTAATGGAGGTTTGCATGGCGTTATCGCCAGAAATACCGGCAGCGGCATAAGAGGCCAGTGCCACGGGCGGGGTGATCGCCGACATGACGGCGAAGTAGAAGACGAAGAAGTGCGCAATCAGCGGCTGAATGCCGATGTTGATCAGGCCCGGCGCCACGACGGAAGCCGCCACGGCATAGGCCGCCGTGGTGGGCATGCCCATCCCCAGCAGAATGGAGATACACATGGCGAAGAACAGGGCCAACAGTTGGCTCACGCCCGCCATGCCCAGCAGCAGCGACGAGAAACGTGCGCCCACGCCGGTCAGGGAAATGACGCCCACGATCAGGCCTGCACAGGCACACACGGCGATGATCTGGATCGACATGGTGCCTGCCAGCTGCAGGGCCTTGAGAATTTCACGAATGCCCATCTTGTTGGGTGAAATCCAGCTCACCACGGCCGCCGCAGCCGTGGCCAGGGTGCCCGCACGGATGACCGAGTACCCCATGAACAGGGCATAGATCAGGATGATGATCGGCGCAAACAGGTACGCGTGACGGGCCAGTTTGCGGAACTGCGGGATTTCATCCTTGCGCATACCGCGCATGCCTTTCTTCGCAGCTTCCAGGTCGACCATGAAATAGACCGACAGGAAGTACAGCGCGGCCGGAATCAGCGCGGCAACGGCAATCTCGCGATAGGGGATGCCGGTGATTTCCGCCATGATGAAGGCACCCGCACCCATGATCGGGGGCATGATCTGGCCGCCGGTGGAAGCAGCGGCTTCGATCGCCCCTGCGCTACGGCCCGGATAACCTACCTTTTTCATCAACGGGATGGTCAGAGAACCGGTGGAGACCACGTTGCCTGCGGAGGTGCCGTTGATCATGCCCATCAGGCCAGAAGCGAAAATCGACACCTTGGCCGGACCGCCCCGCGAGCGCCCTGCAGCGGCAAAGGCGAAGTTGACGAAGTAGTCGCCCACTTTCGAGGCTTGCAGGAACGCTGCAAAAATAATGAACAGAATGATGTAAGTGGAGGAGACCGCCGTCGTTTGCCCGAGCACCCCGATATCGGTGTAGAGCTGGCTGAAGAAGCGGTTGACCGACAGGCCCGGGTAACTCAGGAAGCCTGGCAGGTAAGGGCCGCCAAACACATAGGCCAGAAAAATGGCAGAAATGACGACCAGCGCGTTACCTGCTACGCGGCGGGTCAGCTCCAGAATCAGCAGCGAACCGGCCATGGCGGCGTAGGTAATGCCAACCGGGGCAAAAGAGGTGCCCGTGGACATACGCAGTGGCGTATTGTAAACCGTGATCAGATAACCCGCGCTGGCCAGTGCGACGATCATCAGCACCAGGTCAGGCATGGAGAATTTGGAGCGCTGCTGGCGATAGAACCAGGACAGCAAGATCGCCCCTACGGTGGCGAGCAGCATCGGGTAGCCGAAGTGCCAGGTTTCCACCTGTGGGTCGATACGCATGGCGCCCCCGGAAAGGGCTTGCCACATCAGGAAGGCTTGCACCAGCGCGTAGCCTGCGGGCAGTAGCAGCGCGGCTCCCAGCAGTGTCAGCCACTTGGGCGACTCATCGCTGGCGTCACTGGCAAAGCGCGCACCAGTGAACAGGCCGAAGCCAAGAATCAGGGCGCCTGCCACGTGAATGATCCGGTAGGTCCATGTTTCCATGGGCAGGACGTTCAGCGTGATCAGGTGAAACAGCGAGTAGGCGATGGCAACGCCGGCGAAAAGCATCCACTGCCAGCCGGTAAACAGGCGACGGTTTGACTCGACGACCTCTTCGTCGACACCTTCGGCGAGTATGGCCTTGGCGTCCTGTTGCTCAACGGGGTCGCTAGCGGGTGCAGCCGGGTTGGGGCTGCCGGTGTTGTTGCTCATGGAGGTTACCCTTGGGATGGATCGTCAGCGAAGATGCTTGGGTAATTCAGGAATTGCTTATTCATGGCCAGAGCGACAAGAGCCGACCCTGTAAAGAGTCGGCTCTTGTGCTGGCACATCCGCGCTTATTGGCGAATCATGTCGTCGGCTATCTCATAGCCGTTTTCATTGAACCAGCGGGCAGCACCGGGGTGGAAAGGCATGACCGTGTTGTACTTGACGTTCTCGGGAATGCTCTCTTCAGCACTGCGGTGGATGGATACCATGCGGTCGTTGTTTTCCATGGTGATGCGCGTGACTTCATACACCAGGCTTTCAGGCAGGTCGCAGCCGGCAATGGCGAAGTTCCACATGGAAACGGCACGGGCGTCTTCTTCCAGCGTTTCGTAAGTGCTGGCCGGGATCATGAATTCAGAGACCGGGAAGGCGTCGACGATCTTGGCCTGCTCTTCTTCGGTGAACTCGATAATGTTGACGTCAGTTTGAACTTCCAGCTGGCTGACGGCCGGGATCGGTACGCCCGCTGCAAAGGCAACGACGTCCAGCAGTCCATCCTGCAACTGGCCGCCAAGGTCAGACCAGCCGCCGTTACGGCGCTCGAAATTGACGCCCAGCTCTTCGAGGATGGCAGGGAAGTAAACGTCAGAGGTGGAGCCTGCAGGGCCGAAACCAATGCGCGAACCGTCCGGAATATCGGAAATGGAGGTAATGCCGGTGCTGGCCAGAGCCGTGATGGAGAACGGCGTCTCGTACATGGGGAACAGGGCACAAGCGTTATCCATGACCACACCCGGTGCCAGCGGGCTACGACCGTTCATGGCGTCATCTGCAGGGCCCAGTGTGGTCAGGCCGAAGGCCAGCTCACCCGCGTGAACCAGTGCCAGGTTCTGCGTCGGACCACCGGTGACTTCACCACCGCCGGTAATGCCGCCCAACTGGTCGGCCAGCAGGTTCGCCCAGCCAGAACCGTAGATGTAGAAGGTGCCGCCCTGGCTGGCAGTACCTACGGTAAAGCTGGAGGGCCAGCCCTCACGATCAACTTCCGCGTGGGCGGTGGTCGCAGCGACCAGCGCGCCGCCAGCCAGCAGGGCAAGAGACTTGGGCATCATATTACGCATGGCGAGATTTCCTAAGCTGTTATTGGGATTATCGTCTGGCATATCGAGAGTGTGGCCAGTGCTTGTTCTAATAAGCAGCTTAATGTAGAGCGATTGTCGTGCCAATGGCTTTGTTTTTATTTGAATACAATCGCTTATGGATATCTTATTCAACTTTGGTTGAAAGACGCTCGATGTTTTATGGATGGCTTTACGCACGGATTCATGGAAATAGCGTGCGGTTTTCCGCACATTTTGGCGAGAAAGACGACTCCCAAGCGTCGCTACTTCGGCTTGCCGGGATCCAGGATACGCACTGGCTGTAGATCCTGTACTTTTTGCTCATCGCGCACCTGATTGACTCGAGTCACCAGCTCCGGTGATGTGTCATCCTCGATCGGCAGCTGTTCGAAGAAATCACAGCTGACGCACTCACGGTAGCGAATGCCATGCTGCTCCCAGGCACGAATACGGTCCATGGCGGCGCAGCGGGGGCATGTAACCCCGGCAATAAAGCGTTTGATACTCGACATGACAAGACTCCCGATACGCGGCAGCAGGGCTGCCGCGCAGAGATAAAGGGTGGATCAGGCGGCACGAATGCCGCTGTGGCGCAGCAACGGCGCCACACTGGGCTCGCGACCACGAAACGCGACGAACAGCTCGGCAGCATCGCGGGCGCCGCCCTGTTCAAGGATCTCTTCCTTGAAGCGCTGGCCGGTGGCAGGGTCAAAAATACCCGCTTCTTCGAAGGCGCTCCAGGCGTCGGCGGAGAGCACTTCGGCCCACTTGTAGCTGTAATATCCCGCCGCATAGCCCCCTGCAAAGATGTGGCTAAAGCTGTTCTGGAAGCGATTGAAGGGCACCACGGGAACCACCGAGGTGTGGCGGCGTACGTCGTCCAGCAGGCCTTGTACGTCGTCGGCGCTGGGAGCTTCCAATTCATGGTGCAGGCGCATGTCGAAGAGCGAAAACTCTATCTGGCGCAACATGCCCATGGCGGACTGGAAGTTTTTAGCCGCCTGGAGGCGCTCGAACAGTGCATCGGGGAGCGGTTCGCCGGTATCCACGTGCCTGGACAGTAGCGCTAGCCCCTCTTTTTCCCAGCAGTAGTTCTCCATGAACTGGCTGGGCAGTTCGACCGCGTCCCAGGCCACGCCGTTGATGCCGGAAACATCGGCGATGTCCTGCTTGGTCAGCATGTGGTGCAAGCCGTGGCCGAACTCGTGGAACAGCGTTGTGACTTCGTCGTGGGTCAGCAAGGCAGGTTTGCCGCCCACCGGGGCGGTGAAATTACAGGTCAGGAAGGCGACCGGCAGTTGCAGGCCGTGTTCTGTCTGGCGGCGTACCCGGCAGTCCGCCATCCAGGCGCCTCCACGCTTGCCCTCCCGGGCGTAAAGGTCGAGGTAGAAACCCGCAATCGGTTTGCCTTGCTCGGTAATTCTGAAAAACCGCACATCGTCATGGTAGCTGGCTACGCTGGCATCTTCCGCTACCTGCACGTTGTAGAGGCGCTCGATGACCTGAAACAGCCCGTTGACCACATGGGGGGCGGGAAAGTAGGGGCGTAACTGCTCCTGGGAGAGGTCATGGCGAGCCACGCGCAGCTTTTCACTGGCATAGGCGACATCCCATGGCTGCAGCGTGTCGAGCCCGAGCTCATCACGGGCGTAGGCGCTGAGCTCGGCAAACTCCTGCTGGGCTTGCGGCTTGGCACGCTGGGCCAGGTCTTCGAGAAAGTCGAGTACCTGGGCGGGGGAGTCGGCCATCTTGGTAACCAGCGAGTAGTCGGCGTAAGTATCGAAGCCGAGCAGGCGGGCCAGCTCCTGGCGCAGGGCCAGCGTCTCTTCCAGAATGGGGGCGTT
Organism: Halomonas sp. 141; assembly: GCF_002810305.1. Lineage (NCBI taxonomy): Bacteria > Pseudomonadati > Pseudomonadota > Gammaproteobacteria > Oceanospirillales > Halomonadaceae > Halomonas > Halomonas sp. 141. Next base: position 9,293 of record NZ_PINZ01000037.1, on the reverse strand, counting down.
ATCAAACTGGCCTGCCTTAGGGCCCAGGTTTGAGGCGCGCGTCACAAAGGCGGTATACACTTCCTCGCGCAGTTCGCGGTTATCGGCATAGCTGACGATCGGAAAGAAGCTGGGAAAGTCGAGCGTGATGCGGTAACCCTCTGCGCCTTTGGCCTCTGCCAGTGCTTTCAGCGTTTCCAGAGCGCTTTCCGGCACGCCTGCCAGCAGCGTAGGGTCAGTGATGTCCTTGTGCCATGCCTGTGTGGCATCCAGCACATGGTTGGAAAACTGATTGGACAGCGTGGAGAGACGCGCTTGAATGTCGCCGTAACGCGCCTTCTTGTCGGCTGGCAGGTCCACGCCCGCCAAGCGGAAGTCGCGCAGCGCATTATCAACGGTGCGCCGTTGGGCGGTGCTCAGGTCGTGCCAGGCAGGACCTTCCTTGAGCGCCTGCCAGCCCTTGAAGAGCCCTTCATGTTGGCCTACCCAGGTGCCAAAGGCCGACAGCTTCTCCAAACAGGCCTGATAGGCGTCACGCAGTTCCGGGCTGTTCATGGTGCTGTTGAGGTGCAACACCGGCGACCAGGCCTGAGACAGGCGGTCGTTCACGGCTTCCATGGGCGCGGCAAAGTTGTCCCAGGTAGGCGGTTGATGAGCGGCTTGTTGGGCAAGGCGCTCGATGGCGTCGCGACCCTCATTGAGCAGTTGTTCTACCGCGGGCACCACGTGTTCGGCACGAATGTCGGCGAAAGGGGGGAGCTCATGGCTCTCTAGCAACGGGTTACGGGACATAGGCACCTCATGGCGGCAGGTTGGTTCATGCGGGCGCGTAAAGCGTCCGTGGATAATGACACAGTGCGGGCAGCCAAGGTCAGTTTCAATGGCGGCATTGGCCTGGAGGCATGCGCCTGCTAGTCTTGCCGCCTTTTGATACGTCGAATCGAGTGCCACCAAGGCAGGAGCAGAAGATGAGTGAAACGCTGGAGCGTTGGGGGTCGAAGCGTGCCTTTATTCTCGCGGTGACCGGTGCTGCGGTAGGGCTTGGCAATATTTGGCGTTTTCCCTATGTGGCCGGGGAAAACGGCGGGGCGGCCTTCTTGCTGATTTACGTGGCGTTTGTCCTGTTGCTGGGCCTGCCCGTGATGATGGCGGAAATACTCATTGGCCGCGCTGGCCGTCGAGGCCCCATGCAGTCACTGGGCGTACTGGCCACACAGGCGGGTGCCTCGCCCCACTGGCGCTGGCTGGGGCTGTTCGGTGCGCTGACGGTGTTTTGCATTCTGTCGTTTTATTCCGTGGTGTCTGGCTGGTCGATCGAGTTTCTGGTGGCCTCCATCAATGGCAACTTTGACGGGGCCAGTGCCGCTGAGATTGGCGCTGGCTTTGACGCCTTTCTGGCCAATCCAGGCCTGCTGATTTTCAACCATTCACTGTTCCTGTTCATGACCATGACGGTGGTGGCGGCTGGCGTCGCGAAAGGCCTGGAGCGGCTCAATAATCTCTTGATGCCGGTGCTCTATGGCCTGTTGGTGCTATTAGCCCTCTACGCCATGACCACCAGCGGCTTTGGGGCGGCGCTGCACTGGCTGTTCATGCCGTCTTTCGAAAACGTCACCGCGTCGGTGGTGCTGCATGCCATGGGACACGCTTTTTTCACCCTGGCCGTAGGGGCGTGTGCGTTGATGGCCTACGGGGCCTATATGCCGGATGAACAGAGCCTGCCGAAAGCCGCTTGTGCGGTGGCCGTGCTGGATATCAGCGTGGCGCTGCTGGCGGGTATTGCGATCTTTTCAGTAGTGTTTGCCCAAGGGATGGACCCGGCGGACGGGCCGGGACTGATGTTCGTGACCCTGCCCATTGCCTTCTCCGAGTTGCCCTGGGGTTCCTTGTGGCTGAGCGTGTTCTTTTTGCTGCTGCTGCTCGCGACGTGGACGTCAGCCATCAATCTGGCGGAGCCCATGGTGGCCACGCTGCAGGGCCTTGGCTGGCGGCGCAGCGTTTCTACGGCTGTCGTGGCGATCAGTGTCTGGCTGCTGGGGCTGCTGTCGGCCTTCTCCTTTTCTCACCTGGCGGAGTTTAGACCGCTGTTTGGGCGCAACGTGTTCGAGCTGGTCAGCAGTATCCCCCCGGACATCTTCCTGCCCATGGGAGGATTGCTGATTGCTATCTTCGCGGCCTGGGTAATGCCACAGCCCTTGGTGATGCGCACCCTGGGCGTGGGTGAGCGAGGCTTCCTGCTTTGGCAACGTCTGGTCCGTTGGGTCTCCATTCCGCTGACCTTCATCGTCCTGCTGGGTGGATTGCTATAGTGGTTCTTGTGTCACTAACAGGAGAGTCTTCATGAGCAATGCCTTACGCGCGTTTCACGCACACTCCCCTACGCTGGGCGAGCGTGTCTATATCGACCCGGCCAGTGTCGTGATCGGCAACGTCACTCTGGGCGACGACTGCTCGGTATGGCCCATGAGCGTGATCCGTGGCGATATGCACAGGATCACTATCGGGGCGCGCACCAGCGTGCAGGATGGCAGCGTGCTGCATATCACCCACGCCAGCGATTTCAACCCGGAGGGCTTTCCTTTGACGATTGGTGACGATGTCACCATCGGTCACAAGGCCATTCTTCACGGCTGCACGTTGGGTAACCGCATTCTGGTGGGCATGGGCGCCATCGTCATGGATGGCGCGGTGGTGGAGGACGAGGTGATCATTGCGGCGGGAGCGGTGGTGACACCGGGCAAACGGCTGGAAAGTGGCCATGTATATGCGGGCAATCCTGCCAAGCCGTTGCGGCCTTTGAAAGAGCAGGAGCGGGCCTTTTTCCCCTATACGGCAGGCAACTACGTCAAATTGAAGGACGAGTTTCTAGCACAGCAACGTGGTTAGCCTAAACCTTTGGTAAACGGCAGCTTTTTTTATATCAGGCCGTGTTGTAGTCTTCGATAATCTGGTAATTTATCCAGTTTTTCAGAGTGCCACGACATGGCCAACTTTCGCACGCACATTACCGTGGCCGCCGCAGGCGGTACGCTCATGGCCTATATGGGCTGGCAAGCGCAGTGGTGGCCCGCGTCGCAATCCTTGCTGATCATTGCGCTGGTGGCCTTCGGTGGCATCCTGCCCGACATAGACGCAGACCGTTCCCGCTCTATCCGTCTGATTTTCAATCTGTTGTCGGTGCCTACCCTGGTATTGGGGGTGTTGATGCTGCAGCCCTGGTTGACGCCTGGACTGCTGCTGGTGGCCTGCGGCGGTATCTATTTTTCAGTGCGCTACCTGGCCGCGATTCTCTTCTCCAGATTGACCGTTCACCGAGGGATCTGGCATTCGCTGATGGCGGCAGGGCTGTGCGCCTTGGCGACGGCGGCGCTCAGCTTTCATCTGCTGGAGCAACCCGCCTGGTTGGCCTGGTCGCACGGGGCGGCAGTACTGATAGGTTTCATCATCCACTTGGGGCTGGATGAGCTGTTCAGTGTCGATCTGGAGGGGGCGCGGCTGAAGCGCTCGTTTGGTACGGCGCTCAAGTTGGGCGACAGCCGACGTCCTCTCTCTAATCTTTTGATGCTCATTGCCATGCTGGTGCTGGTGCCCTGGGTGCCGCCCTGGGGAGTGCTGCTGGAACTGATGCGTCAAGGGTCACTGCTGTGGCGGTAATCGTCAGCGCTCAGGCCATGCTTTTTGAGCTTGTCGTAGAACGTCTTGCGCGGGATGCCCAGGTGGCGACACACTTCCGTTACGCGGCCGTGGTGACGCGCCAGTGACTGGCTGATCAGGCTCTTTTCGAACAGCTCTACCTGGCGCGGTAGCGTGGGTTCATGGGTGTCTGCGGCGACACCTTCCAGCAAGGCGTCCAGCCGATAGTCGAACGCGGCACCCAGCAAAACGTAACGTTCGGCAAGGTTGCGCAGCTCGCGCACGTTGCCTGGCCAGTCGTGGGCCAGCAGGGCGGCAATGGCCGGGCTGTCCAGCGTTGGCGCTTCCAGCCCGCTACGGTTGGCGGCGACCACGGCAAAGTGCTGAAAAAGGAGCGGGATGTCTTCTCGCCGTTCGCGCAGGGCGGGCAGGGGCAGGGTGACCACATTGAGGCGGTAGTAGAGGTCTTCGCGAAACAGCCCGTCGTCGGCCGCCACTTTGAGATCTACCTTGGTGGCGGCAATCACGCGAATATCGAGCGGTACGGCTTCATTGGCTCCCAGGCGTTCGACGCTGCGCTCCTGCAGTACGCGCAGCAGTTTGACCTGCAGTGCCATGGGCATGGACTCGATCTCATCCAGAAACACTGTGCCGCCGTTGGCATGCTCGAACTTGCCGATACGCCGCTCCACGGCCCCTGTGAAAGCGCCTTTTTCGTGCCCAAACAGCTCTGATTCGATGGTGTTTTCCGGCACGGCGCCGCAGTTGATCGCCATGAAGGGGCTATTGCGACGAGCGCTGCGTTCATGGATCGCGCGGGCCACCAGATCTTTCCCTGTGCCGGTTTCGCCAAACAGCAAGACATCGGCCTCTACCTGGCTGATGCGCTGGATCATGGCCGCCAGGCGCGAAATGACCGGCGTGCGGCCTACCAGGCGAGGCCCGAGCGCTGCGTGCTGGACTTCGAGCTCGGCTTTCAGGCGCAGGTTTTCCAGGCTTAGCTGGCGCTTTTCGATGCCGCGTCTCACGACGTCCAGCAGCTGATCGCCCGCAAAAGGCTTTTCCAGAAAATCCCAGGCACCGGCGCGCATTGCTTCCACCGCCGTCGAGATGTCGCCATGGCCAGTGATCAGTATGATCGGCAGGGTGGCATCGCGATGGTGAAGCTCATGCAGCAGGGCCATGCCATCCATGCCGGGCATGCGGATGTCGCTGACGATGACGCCTGGGAAGTCGTCGGGCAGCGCCGCCAAGGCTTGCTCTGCGGATTCGAAGCAGTAGGGAGTGTAGCCGGCCAGCTCCAGGGTCTGGCTCGCGGTGATACGCAGATGTGGCTCGTCGTCGATCACCATGACCGGCAGTGTCGACGGTTCATGCATGGTTATTGTTCTCCGTTATTCTATGCTGCTCGCCTAGGGGCGACACGATGGTGCGCGGTAGGGAGATCGTGAAGCACGCGCCTCCCTCGGCCCGGTTGGTGGCCTGTAGCTTGCCCCCCAAGTCCTCCATGATACGCGATGAGATGGAAAGTCCTAGCCCCAGGCCGCTGCCCGGCGCTTTGGTAGTGAAAAAGGGCTCGAAGATCCGCGACACATGGTGCTCGGCGATACCGGGGCCGTTGTCGATGACATGAATTCGCACTTGGTCAGACGTGGCCTCGGCCCGCAGCGTAAGGGTGGGCTGGGCGACGTCTTTCATCGCCTGGATGGCATTGCCAATCAGGTTGACGATGACCTGTTCCAGGCGCACCAGGTCTCCCTCTACCCACAGGGTTTCGGCGGGCCATTGAGGCGTCACCTGGATACTGCCATCGCGTAGTCGGCTGTGAAACAGGCGCAGGGCGTACTCGATGCAGGCCTGGACAGAAATGGTTTCGTGGCGCTCGCTGCTTTTGCGAGAAAACTGGCGTAGCTGGGCACTGATATCTGCCATGCGCTGGGTCAGCTCGACGATTTGCGCCAGATTGGCATCGGCTTGCTCGATGCGCGTCAATTCGATGAAACGGCGCGCGTTTTCAGCATAGGCGCGAATAGCGGCCAGCGGCTGATTGAGCTCATGATTGATGCCTGCGGCCAGTTGGCCCAACACGGCCAGCTTGGCGGCCTGGATCAGCTCGTTTTGGGTCTGCTGTAGGTTGGCTTCTGCCCGGCGACGCTCTTCGATTTCATCGGAGAGGCGTTGATTGGTGGCCAACAGGTCGCGTGTTCGACGCTCAACGCTGGCTTCCAGCTCATCGCGCGCGCGCGCCAGAGTCTGTCGTTCACGTTCGGCAAAGGCTTCCCGCTCCCGGCGTAGCCGCAACCGTTGCCAGCCGATGCCAGCGCCCAGTGCAACGACCCCATAGAGCCCTCCTGCCATCAAAGCGGCCACCCACTGGGCGCTGACCACCGAGTTCAGCGGTTTAAGAATATGCATTTGCCAGCCAAATTCGGGTAGCGGCCGGGTCAAGCTGAGGTAGCGTTCTCCCTGCAGTGGCCCATGAGCAAAGCTGACGAGGTGGCTGCCGGGGCCATGGGAGGCTTCTACCTCGATGCCGGAGGGGTCGAGTGGCTCGATAGCATAGCGACGCGTTGCGCGTAGGCTTTCGCGCTGGGCTTCGTTGAGGGGGTAGAGCGCATTCATGCGCAGCTCGGGTTGGCTGGCCATGAAAATGATCGAGTCGCTGTCCGTGACAAACAGCTCCGCATCTTGCTGTGCCCAGCTCTCTTCGACCTCGTCGAGCAGCACCTTGATGACCAGCACGCCATCCGGTGTGGCGTCGGGTGAGGTATCGTCCAGCCATACGGGGGCAGAAAAGAAGTATCCCCGTTCCAGCGACTGCGTGCCCAAGCCGTAAAAACGCCCTTGCCCACCGGCGATGGCATCGGTGTAATAACTGCGGAAGGCGTAGTTATGGCCAATAAACGTGTTGGGTCGGTGCCAGTTGCTTGCAGCAATGGTGTAAGCATCGCGATCCAGCAGATAAACGTCCGACACGCCCGCCGTAAACCGAAAACGGTCCAATAGCAGGTTCAGCGACATGGGGTCCTGACCTTCAGGCGCGGCCAGGTAACGCTGGATGCCTTCTCGGGTAGAGAGCATTTGGGGCAGGTAATCATAACGGGATAGGTAGCCCGTCAAGTTGGCTGCTGATAGGCGCAGCTCGTTTTCAGCGTCGTCGCGCAGATTGGCAAGCGCCTGCTCGCGGGCTAGCTGGGCGGCCTGCCACATGCACAGCGCAAGCCCCACCGGCAGGATCAGCAGCCAGGCAAGCCGCCAACGTGGGCCGGGAGAGCGGCTCATGCGGAGGTGCGCGTGCCCTGGGCACGGCGTAATGCGCGCTGAGCGCGGGTCTCCGCACGGGCCATTTCGAGTAGCCCCTCTTCCACATACACCAGGTGTTCGTGAGCGCGGGCTCGGGCGTCTTCTGCGCGGCCCTCCAGGATGGCATCGAGCAGCGCTCGGTGCTGCTTCATCAACTGTGAGCGGGAGTCTGGCTTGGCAAACAGGTGCGCCAGATTATCCACGATACTCTGCTCCAGGAGATGGAAGATACCGCGAATGGTGTGCAAGAGCAGGACATTGTGCGCTGCTTCGGCAATCGCCAAATGAAACGCGGCGTCCAGCTTGGCTTCCTGTGCAGGGTCGGCGCCGACGAAACCGCCGTCCAGCTCCTCGAAGCGCTGTATCAGCACGGCTTTGTCGGCGGGTGTCGAGCGCAGTGCAGCATAGTAGGCCGATATGCCCTCCATGGCATCGCGAAACTCCAGCAGATCCAGGTGAAATTCCTTGTGGCGGGAAAGCATTTCCAGCAAGGGGTCGGTATAGCCGCTGTTGAGCGTCTCGTTGACAAAGGTGCCGCCGCCTTGGCGACTGCTCAGTAATCCGCGGGCAGCCAATTTCTGAATGGCTTCTCGCAAGGAAGGGCGAGAAACACCAAAACGCTCAGCCAGCTCTCTTTCAGGGGGCAAGCGCTGCCCGGGTTTCAAGCTTCCTTCCAGAATCATGCCTTCAAGGCGTTCGGTAATCACATCGGCAAGGCGCTGTTGGCGGAGCGGCGGGTAAGACATGAACAGTAGCTCCAATAATTGGTAAGACCAAGGGTAATCAATTTAAATGTTCCGCTCAAGCGTCCGTAGCATGCCATTCCAATAAGAAAGCAGCGCTTTGAACTAAAGTATGGTGGGCACCATGGGCTAATTGCACGTTTTGTGTTTGACACACAAGATCGGCCTATCTAATGTTGTTTCTGTTTTTTTGTAAATTGGTAAAACCAATTAATACGCTAGAGCGCTGGCATACTCATGCGTCGTGGGTAAGCAAGAGCATGTAGGCATGGCTTTTTGCTGACGTGACAACAACAGTGCAATCTCTCCATAGGGTGCTCCATGATCATTTCTGCCTCCACGGACTATCGCCGGGCTGCCAAGCGTCGCCTTCCCCCTTTCCTCTTTCATTATGCGGATGGAGGGTCGTACGCAGAGCACACCCTGCGTCGCAACGTGGATGACCTGCGTGATGTTGCGCTACGTCAGCGGGTGCTGAAGGACATGTCCTCGCTTTCTCTGGAAACCGAGCTGTTTGGTGAAAAGCTTGCGATGCCGTTGGCGCTGGCGCCGGTAGGGCTGGCAGGTATGTATGCTCGGCGGGGCGAGGTGCAGGCAGCCCGCGCGGCCAGTAAGAAAGGGGTGCCCTTTACCCTGTCGACCGTATCGGTTTGCCCGATTGCCGAAGTGGCGGCAGCGGTCGACCGGCCCATCTGGTTTCAGCTCTACGTGCTGAAAGACCGTGGGTTCATGAAGCATGTGCTGGATCGTGCCAAGGAAGCGGGCGTAAAGACGCTCGTTTTTACCGTGGATATGCCGGTACCTGGGGCGCGTTATCGTGATGCCCACTCCGGCATGAGCGGCAAGCACGGCCCAGCACGGCGTATTCTGCAAGCGGCACTGCATCCCCTGTGGGCTTGGGACGTGGGTGTCAATGGCCGCCCCCATGACCTGGGAAATGTGTCCGACTATCGCGGCAAGCCAACCGAGCTCGAGGATTACATTGCCTGGCTGGGCGATAACTTCGATCCTTCTATCTCCTGGAAAGATCTGGAGTGGATTCGAGAGCAGTGGGATGGGCCCATGATCATCAAGGGCATTCTTGATGCGGAAGATGCGCGGGATGCGGTGCGATTTGGCGCAGATGGTATCGTGGTATCCAACCATGGCGGCCGTCAGCTGGACGGCGTGCCGTCCACGGCTCGGGCGCTACCCGCCATTGCAGATGCGGTCAAAGGAGATCTAGCGATTCTGGCGGACTCTGGCGTGCGCAGTGGTCTGGATGTCGTCAGAATGATTGCCATGGGAGCGGATACGGTGCTGATTGGCCGAGCATTCATCTATGCGCTGGCGACAGCGGGAGAGGCTGGCGTGACCCATCTTCTCGAGTTGTTTGAAAAAGAAATGCGCGTTGCCATGACGTTGACCGGGGCGCGCACCATTGCTGAACTCGGCTCCCAGTCACTGGTGTCTAATGCTCAGCAGGTACTGTTGCAAGAGTAAAAGCAGGCGTGCTGCCTGATAGTAGAGACGGTATATAGGTGTGCGACTGCAAGGCGTGAAATTATTTTAAAAAAGCCCTTGCCAACCCGGCAGCGAATCCGTAAAGTACGCATCCGCTGCCGGGGACGCCAAGCGTTACCAGCGGTGAAGAAG
>NZ_PINZ01000036.1:0-32821 GCF_002810305.1 Halomonas sp. 141 | reverse complement strand
ATATCGGTGTCGATGCGGTCACCGGACTGACCCACAGTGTCGCCGCCACGTCGGCCAACGTCGCCGATGTCACCATGGCCGGCGCTCTGGTCCGGGAGGATGACAAGCGGGTATACGGCGACGCGGGCTACACCGGCATGTGGAAGTACCTGGACGAAGAGAAGGATGCCCCGGACTCCCGCTGCTGTGTTGCCGCCAAGCGCGGCCCCATCAAGAAGATGGAAGACAGTCCCATGAAAGCGCTGCTGCTGGCGATCGAGAAGGCCAAGGCCAGCATCCGCGCCAAGGTCGAGCACCCGTTTCATGTCATCAAGAACCTCTTCGGCTACCGGAAGGTTCGCTACAAGGGACTGGCCAGGAACCAGGCGCAGCTGTTCACCCTGTTCGCCCTCGGCAATTTGGTGCTGGCTGGACGATGCCAGGGGCATGCTGACGGGGCCAGTGTGTCTTGAATCTGGCCTGGCAGCTGGATAACCAGGCTGCCAGGGTAAAAAGGCCACCTTCCGTGGCCAGAAAGTGACCGTTGACGCGGTGAATATGCCGCCCAGAGTGCTTTAGCCGCTCAGAGACGAATTGATCAGCGGTTCCTTAAGTGCCGCGGTAAAATGCGGCCAGTTTCACCTACAATGTGCACGTGCACGCTAATAATATCGAACACGCCGCTTACCTCCCTGAACGACATATCGAGGCTAAGCACTGCCATGAAAGAGCTACTCCACCGACTGCCCATGCGCTACAAGTTTGCCCTGGTGCTGTTGCTTCCCCTGTTGGCGCTGGGCTGGCTGGGTGCCAGCGGAGCGCTGGATCGCAAAAATACCGTCCATGAGCTCGAACGCCTACAGACCCTCACGGCATTGGCTCAGCAGGCGGGCCACTGGGTACACCAGATGCAGTTGGAGCGCGGCATGAGCGCCGGCTTTTTAGGCAGCCAAGGGGCCAGCTTTGGGAACCGGCTAGCCCAACAGCGGCCGAGCACCGATAGCGCCGCCGAGACCTTCCTCGAACAGCGCCAAGCGCTGGACCAAACGCTGCTGGGCGCCGGACTCACTCGCCAGTTGGAAGAGATCGAGCAGCGCTGGCAGCAGCAAGCGCAGATGCGCCAACAGATCGATCGACTGGATATCGCCACTGCCGATGCGCTGGCCCATTACACCGGGCTCAATAACACGCTGATGGCGCTGGTCGGCGAACTGGCCCAGCTGACCGAAGAGGGCGGGATTACCCGCCAGTTAGCGGCTTATTACAACCTGCTGGAAGCCAAGGACCTGGCGGGGATCGAGCGTGCGCTGCTGTCCAATGTCTTTGCTGCAGACGCCATGCCCCCGGCGACGCAGCATCGTTTGCTGTCGTTGGTCGGCGAAGAAAGGGCGTTTCTGGAGAGTGCCTATGTGCTGTCGGATGACGCCCAGCGCGAAGCCCTGAGTGCTGCGCTGAGCGGTCCTGAAATCGAGCGGGTGTTGGCCCGTCGCGAACTGGCGCTGCAGCAAAACGGCGGTTACAACGTGAACCCGGAAGAGTGGTTCGACTGGCAAACCGTCAAGATCGGTCGTCTCAAGGCGCTCGAGGATCAAGTGGCGGCGGCCATCGTCGAGGAAACGGCTAGGCGCAAAGGCTCGGCTCAGCAGGCGCTGTGGCAGTATGTGACGGTGGCGCTGCTGGCATCGCTCACCGCCATCGGGCTCGCGCTATGGGTCGTGCGGACCATGACGTTACCGTTACAGCAGGCGCTGATCAGTATTGCCGAGCGCGACGATGACTTGACTCAACGACTGCCCGTGCCCGGTAGCGATGAGCTCTCTCGGCTGTATACCGTCATCAATGAAGCCTCTGCACAAACCGAACGGCTGATCGGGGAAATGAAGCGCTCGGCGCAGTCGGTCTCGGTGGCCAGTAACGAAATCGCCCAGGGCAACCAGGATTTGGCCCAGCGCACCGAAGAGCAGTCTGCCTCGCTGGTGGAAACCGCGTCGAGCATGGAGCAGATGACCGCCACCGTGCGTCAGAACGCCGATAATGCTCATCAGGCCCAGCGCATGACTGGGGAGGTGGCGAATCAGGCCCAGGAGGCCACTCAGGTGGCGCTGCAGGCGCGGGAGGCCATGCAGCAGATTCACCAGGCGAATGAGCAGGTGACCTCCATGGTGGCAGCCATCGACAATATCGCCTTCCAGACCAACCTGCTGGCGCTCAATGCCTCGGTCGAAGCGGCACGGGCGGGGGAGCATGGGCGTGGCTTTGCCGTGGTGGCCGACGAGGTGCGTAAACTGGCCAGCCGCAGTGCCGAAGAGGCCAGCCAGATTCGTCGCCTGGTCGACAATAATGTGGCCCGTATTGGGGAAGGCGAACGACTGGTGGGAGACACCAGCGAGACGCTGGAGCAGATCGCTGCGCGCGTGCAGCAGGTGGCCGTGCTGGTGGATGAGATTACCACGGCCAGCCATGAGCAATCGGCGGGCGTCGAGCAGATCAGCCACGCCATGGCCCAGTTGGAAGACGTCACCCAGCAGAATGCCTCGCTGGTCGAGCAGGTGGCCACGGCCAGCCGCTCACTGGACGATCAGGCCGAAGAGATGTCGGTGTTGGTCAGCCGCTTTTTGGTGAGCGATAGCGATGCGTCGCGTGTTCCCTCGTTGCGCTACGCCTGAGTCACAAGACCTTACGCATGCCTTCACAGGGAGCCGTCGGCTTCCTTTTTTGTGCTCTAGCGCGCGTTGATAGAGCGCTGTTGCTGCCAGCACCCTGCCGGTCAATAGGGTGTTAATATGTCGAAAAGTCATGACATTCACGCTGTTTAGACGAGGAGAGCAGAGACGCATGTGCCCGCCCTTGAACGACCCAAAGGAGCAGTCTTTGCCTCACCCCGCCATGGCTTCCGGCGCTCAGGCGTCGGCGTGGCGTGTGGCAATGTCGACCCTGGATACTCAAGATGTTGCCTCGCCCAGCGAGTCGGCGTTTCGCTATGCCAATGAAGCCATCATCATTACCAACGCCGATAACCAGGTCATAGAGGTGAATCCGGCGTTCAGCGAGCTCACGGGGTTGGCGCTGGAAGACGTGCGCGGCAAGACTCCGGAAGCGTTCAGTATCCTGCCACTGGACGACCACCGCAGCGTACGTTTGATGCGTGAAGAGCTGCAGCTACGTGATCGCAGCAAAAGCCAGGTCAGCTACCGCAGCCATGATGGGCAGTTCTATCCCGGCATGCTGTCGATCAATCGCGTCCGCGACACCCAGGGGCGGGTGGACCACCATGTCATGGTGCTGGCAGACTTGTCGGCCATTCCTGCCCATGCTCGGCACCTCAACCGCGAGGTCTATTTCGATGCCTTGACCGGTTTGCCCAACCTGCAGCTGTTGACGCAACTGATTCAGGAGTCGATCCAGCACGCGGAAAACCAGCAGCAGACGCTGGCGGTATGCTCGCTGGATATCGACCACTTCCAAGCCATCAACGAGCGCCTTGGATTGACGGTGGGGGATGCGCTGCTGTCGGCGTTTGCACAGCGACTTAGCCACCAGCTGTTTGGTGATGACGTACTGGCACGCATTGGTGGGGATGAATTCGTCCTGTTGCTGCACCATGGGGTCGATGACGTCTTCTTCGAGAAGCTGCTGGGCTCCATTCGCCAACCGCTGATGGTCGAAGGCCAGGTGGTTTACCTGACGGCTAGCCTCGGCATTACGCGCTACCCGCACGATCATGTGCAGGGGGATGTGCTGCTGCGTCATGCCAACCAGGCCATGTATCGTGCCAAACAACGGGGCCGCGACACCCACCACTTTTTCGATCCCCATCACGACCGTTTGCTACAAGCTCGTCATGAGCAGCGCCAACGCTTCATGGATGCGCTGGACCACGATGAGCTGCGACTGCACTATCAGCCGCAGGTGGACATGCGCAGTGGCCAGGTCGTCGGCGTGGAGGCATTGATTCGTTGGCAACATCCCGAGCGCGGGCTGCTGTCGCCGGGGCAGTTCCTGCCCGCCATCGACGCCACGCCGCTGGAAATCGACCTGGGCGAGTGGGTGATCGAGCAGGCGCTGCGCCAGCTGGCGAGTTGGCAGACGGCCAACATCGTCCTGCCCATCAACGTCAACATCAGCCCTGCGCACCTGCTGACCAGCCAGTTCAGCCAGCGCCTGGCGGCGCTGTTGGCGCGCTATCCGACGGTCTCGCCTGCGCTGCTGAAGCTCGAAGTACTGGAAAGCGCGGCCATGCACGATGTGACCGCCGCGCTGCAAACCATGGCCCGCTGTCAGGCGCTGGGGGTCAGCTTTGCGATCGATGATTTTGGCACTGGCTATTCGTCCTTGACCCATCTTCGCCAACTGCCGGTCAGCTTGATCAAGATCGACCAAAGCTTCGTGCGTGACATGCTGGTGGACCGCGACGACATGGCGATCGTCGAAAGCGTCATCTACATGGCCAACCGCTTCCAGCGGCCGATGCTGGCCGAAGGGGTCGAAACCCTGGAGCATGCCAGGGCGCTGATGGTGCTGGGCTGCGAGCTGGCCCAGGGCTATGGTATCGCTCGGCCGATGCCGCCGGAAGCGTTGCCGGGCTGGCTCGAGCAGTGGCCGCTACGCGATGATTGGCACGGCTTGAGCCGCCTGCAATGAACCCAAGCGTCAAGAGGAGTGGCGGTGGTTGAGGCTGTGACTGACGTCGTGGTCGAGATCAAGCGGCCTGTTCGGCAGTGGCTGACTCAGGGGCCGACGGGTCCGTGCCGTCGCCGCTGCGGGCCTGGTTCATCTCGCTTTGCTCTCGGGCCGCTTCCAGGCGGGCTTCCAGCAGGTACTGGCGTGCCTGGGCGGCCACCTGAAGGTCCTTGGGAGATGGGTCGGCGGGTGCAAGGGCGGCAGCGATGACGGTCTGCATTTTTTCAATGGTGGCCTGGGGGGCGCCCGGCACCGGACCATAGTCGATGGACACTTCGCCCGCGACCGCATAACGCTGCCCATCAGGGCCGATTTCGTACTCGTAAGTGGCGCCTCCCGTATAAGGCCCACCCACGGTTTGGTGTGCCATTTCGTGCTGGCGCACCGCGCGGTCGGTCTGTTTGAGCTGCTCCAGCTGTTGGATCTCTTCGGGTTCCAGCGGGGTGCCGTCTGGGCGAGTGGGGCCTGCCGTTGCCGGGGTCGTTTCATCGCTGGCAGCTTCCTCGTCGGCATCGTTTGCGCGCTGTGCTTGAGAATCGGCAGCGACCCTGGCGTTAGGCAGGGTAGGTGAAGGCCAGAGCGTGGCGCTATAGGAAGCGCTGAGTGATGAAAGATCCATGGGCGGTTACCGATGTTGAGATCGAATCCAGTATGATGAAGTATCAGCGACACTACCCGATGACGCAACGCCATGCCTTCCATTGACGTAATGATCCATTTGACGGCAGCCGAATGCCTTGCCCATTATGAAGGGCAGTATGACAACGTGCGCGTGCGCAGCGTGGATGGTCGCTGGGTGGTCTTCCCGGCCACCGCCCTGCGCCGCGTGGTGGGCCGCGACGGCGTGAATGGCGTGTTTCGGCTGTTCTTTACCGAGCAGGGTAAATTCCACGATATCGTTCCCCTGGCCCCGCATGCCTAGCTGTGCCCGCGTGGTTTTCCCTCTATAATGTAGCCGTGTGCTTCAGGCGTACCCACCTGAATGCCTGCAACCCGCCTATCCGGCAGTGGTTGCCTACTTATCAGGAGATCACCCATGTCTACCTCACCTGTCACCTTGATGGTGGCGCGTCGCGTGGCCAATGGCCGCTATCAGGACTTTATCCGTTGGCTCAATGAAGGCCGTGAGCTGGCTGCCGACTTTCCGGGCTATCTGGGCTCAGGGGTGCTGGCACCGCCTCAGGACGATGACGAATACCAGATCATTTTCCGTTTCGAAAGCGCAGCGCGACTCGCTTCCTGGGAGCACTCCGCGTCGCGCCATGCCTGGCTGCAGCGTGGCAAGGGGCTCTACGACGCGCCCCATGAGCACCGTGCCACCGGCCTGGACAGCTGGTTCAACGTGGCCCCCAATGGTGCTGCGCCGCCGCGTTGGAAGCAGGCCGTTGCCGTCTGGCTGGCCTTCTTTCCGGTCTCACTGCTGTTTCATTGGCTGTTTGGCGGCCTGTTGGCCGAGTGGACGCTGATACCGCGCGTGTTGCTCAGTACGCTGGTGCTGACGCCCGTGATGGTATTCGTATTTATTCCACTTTCAACGCGGTTACTGGCACCCTGGCTGCACGGTAAATGGTCACCAAAAGATTTGCTCCACCGTATGTGGCAACAGTACAGGGCGTGACACGCAGTGGCTCTTTTAGCCACTTTTGTAGCGGGTTGTGGTAATTGAAAACAGTCACTTAAAGATACTTTAAAGCGCACTAGAAGACGTTTTTCGAAAAGACGTAGATAATATTCTCAGTGCGCCACTCTCTCGATGGGGTTCAACGCTGTAATAGTGCTAAGCTGAAATCATTCAGCTAACGCGTGCAGTCAATGGATGCTGGCACCAGCTTGAAGGCTGCGTACCAAATCGCCTTATGGAGTCGTCATGATCCGCGTACACCACCTGGAAAAATCACGTTCTCACCGCATTCTGTGGCTATTGGAAGCTCTCGGGCTAGAGTATGACATCGAAGTCTATCAGCGTGACCCCAAAACACAGCAAGCCCCTGATGCCCTGAAAAAAGTGCACCCATTGGGCAAGTCACCCGTGATTACCGATGGCGAACTGACCGTGGCCGAGTCGGGGGCCATCATCGATTATCTGGTCAACCGCTACGGAGAAGGGCATTTTCAGCCGGGGCCAGATAAAAGTAACGAATGGGTTAACTATCGTTACTGGATGCATTATGCCGAAGGCTCTTTAATGCCGCTGTTGGTGATGGGATTGATCTTTAGTCAAATTCCTAAACAGTCGCCCTGGTTCGTCAAACCCATTGCCCAGGGTATTAGTGGCACCGTTCACAAACGCTTTCTGCAACCACAGCTGAAACAACATCTTGGCATGATCGAGTCGCACTTGAAGGCGCACGGCAATTTTGCCGGCGAGTTTCCGAGTGGCGCGGACATTCAAATGAGCTTTCCCATGCAGGCCGTGGCCGCCACCCAGTCGCTGGATGCGTTTCCGGCGATTACCGCCTTTGTGGCACGCATTGAGCAGGACTCGGCCTGGCAGCGGGTCGTGGAGCGTGCAGGGCCATTGACCATGCCCGGTGAGTGACCATTACCATGCTGTGCAACAGGGGGAGGCGTGCGAGACAGGCTGCTTGCCATGCTGTGTTGCTGACGATGGTGTTTGGGGCAGTATCGCCGCTAGCCGCTGCGCAAACGCTGCGTGTCGGGGTGTATCACAACCCGCCTAAGCTGTTCACCGATGACCAGGGGCAATTGCGTGGTGTGTTGGGTGAGCTGCTTACGGCAATGGCCCTGAAAGAGCAGTGGCAGCTGGAAAGCGTCCCGTGCGATTTTCAGCAGTGCCTGACGCTGCTGGAGCAGGATGATATCGACCTGTTGCCGGACCTGGCGTGGAGCGAAGAGCGTGCCCAGCGCTTCGCCTTTCATGCCGAGCCGGTCATGCACAGCTGGTCACAGCTTTACCAACCCAGCGACAGCCGCGTCGAGGCCATTCTGGATCTCGAGCAGCAGCGTGTGGCGGTGGTGGAGGGCTCTATCCAGCAAAGCTACCTGATGACCGTGACGCAGCGCTTCGATATCGACGTGATGTGGCTGCCAGTGGATAGTTTTGCGGCGGGCTTCCAGGCAGTCGCGCTGGGCGATGCCGATCTGGTGGCGTCCAATCATCTGTTCGGCGACTGGCGAGCCAACGATTACGGGCTGCGTGAAACCCCTATCATCTTCCAGCCTTCACGGCTCTTTTATGCCGCCTCGCCTGGTTTGGATGCCCATATCCTGGAGCGCATCGACGCTACTCTGGTGGAGTGGAAAAACGACGCGGCGTCGACGTACTACGAGACCCTGAGCGCTTGGCGCGCCCACAGCCTGCCTGCACCCTTGGCGCCACGTTGGCTATATGGTGGCTGGGTGGCGTGTTGATCGTGGTATTGGTGATAGCGCTGGCGGGCAATGTCCTGCTGCGGCGACGGGAGAGCCTCAACCGGCAGCAGCTCTCTACTCACGAGCATATGCTGACCAGTATTCTGGATAGCGTGGATGCCTATATCTACATCAAGACCCCTGACCTCAAATACCGCTATGTGAACCATCAGATCTGTGACCTGTTTGCTCGGCCGGTCGATCAGATCATCGGCCAGGGGGACGATGCCTTTTTCGATGCGGCCAGCGCTGCAGAAATGGCCGAGGTAGACCGTCGGGTGCTGGCGACAGGCAAGAAAACGACGGTCGAAGAGCATAACGTGCTCCAGGGGGAAGAGCGGGTGCGTACCTTCCTTTCGGTCAAAATGCCGCTGGTCATGTCTCCGGGAGAAGCGCCCAGCCTATGCGGTATTTCCACCGAGCTGACCGATTACCTGGAGATGCAGTCGCGTACCCATCATCTGGCGTTTTATGATGCCTTGGCCGGTTTGCCCAATCGTCGCCTGTTGCTCGAATCGCTGGCCGAGGCCACCCACTGCCCGTCCGGGGGCTATAGCGCCCCGCTGATCGTGGACCTCGACAATTTCCGGCTGGTCAACGACATTCAGGGCCACGACAGCGGCGACCAGCTGCTCATCAACGTGGCGGAAAACCTGCAGCAGCGCTTGACCGAGGACGCCACCCTGGCACGCTTCAGCAGCGATGAGTTCGTGATTCTGATCAATCGGCTGGGAGAGCAGCAGCATGACGCTGCTTCCTACGTCGAGCGCGTGGCCCGCCAACTGCTGGATAACATCTCCCAGTTACGCAACGACCGGGCACTCCCCATTACGGCCAGTGTGGGCATTACGCTCTTCAACGGGGCTGGCAACCCCATGAACGGCGTGTTGCAACAGGCTGACATGGCGCTGCAGCAAGCCAAGTCAGCCGGCGGCAATACGCTGCGTTTTTTCAATGTGGATATGCAGACCAGCGTGCTGGAGCGGGCAAGCCTGGAAGGCGATCTGCATCAGGCGCTGCAGCGCCAGGAGCTGGCGCTGCATTATCAGGTACAGGTGGATCATCAGGGGGTGACGACCGGCGTGGAAGCGCTGCTGCGCTGGTACCACCCCCAGCGTGGCTGGGTGTCGCCGGGCACGTTCATTCCGCTGGCCGAAGAGAACGGCCTGATCGTGCCCATTGGCTATTGGGTCTTGCGATGTGCGTGCGAGCAGTTGGCCAAGTGGTCGCACCAGACTGCTTACGCCGCATTGACCATCTCGGTGAACGTCAGCTCGGTGCAGTTCCAGCAGCCTGAGTTCGTGCGCAATGTGGAAGCCTTGCTGGCCGAAACCCAGGCGCCGCCTGGGCGGCTGGTGCTGGAAGTGACCGAGAGCCTGCTGATGCGCGAGCCGACGCGGGTGCGCAATACCATGCTCAAACTGAGGGCCCAGGGGATTCGCTTTGCGCTGGACGATTTTGGGACGGGCTACTCGTCGCTGAGTTACCTGAAGCGCCTGCCGCTGGACGAGTTGAAGATCGACCAGTCCTTCATTCGTGAGCTGTTGACCGACAAGACCGACGCGGCCATTGTCGATACCACCATCCTTCTGGCGATCAGCCTCGGGCTGACCGTGGTGGCCGAAGGCGTCGAGAAAAAGGAGCAGTTGGATTGGCTAAAAGGGCACGGCTGCTACCGCTATCAGGGCTACCTGTTTGGTAGGCCTACGCCAATCGAGTACCTGTTCGAATCCTACTAGCTTGGCACAGGCACCCATCGCAAAACGCCCACCCCGGTGGGGGGTGGGCTTTGTCAGAACGGTGGCCGTCGCCGTCAGCGCTCAGCCGTATATCGAAAAGCTACCTGCGTTGAGCCACAGGTGGGCGATAATACTGGCGATGTAGCCCAGCAAAATGACCGGTGCCCAGCGCAGGTGGCCCATGAAGGTGTAATAGCCGCGCGCCTGACCCATGACGGCCACGCCAGCGGCCGAGCCAATCGACAGCAGGCTACCCCCGACCCCAGCCGTCAGCGTCATCAGCAGCCAATGGCCGTGTGACATGTCCGGCTGCATGGTGAGTACGGCGAACATCACCGGGATGTTATCCACCACCGCCGAGACCACGCCTAACGTGATATTCGCCCAGGTGGCGTCCCAGTTGGTATATAGCGCGTCCGAGAGCAGCCCCAGGTAACCCATGAAGCCCAGCCCGCCCACGCACATGACCACCCCGTAGAAGAACAGCAGCGTATCCCACTCGGCGCGGGCCACACGGTTGAAGACGTCGAAGGGCACCACGCCACCCAGCTGCTCCAGCTTTTTGTTGTCGCCCAGGCGGCTATAGCGCTCGCGCTTGCGCTCCAGCGAGCGAGGCAGGCTCTTGCGCAGGTAGTAGCCAAAGAACTGCAGGTACCCAAGCCCCGTCATCATGCCCAATACCGGCGGCAGATGGAGCAGCGTATGGCACGCGACGGCAGTGGCAATGGTGAACAAGAACAGCGCAATGATGCGTCGGGCACCGCGCTTGAGCTGCACGTCTTCATAGACGCTGTTGGGCTTCTGGTTCTTGATGAACAGGCTCATGATGACGGCCGGTACCAGGAAGTTGATCAGCGAGGGAATGAACAGGATGAAGAATTCCTGAAACTGAATCAGACCCGCCTGCCAGACCATCAGCGTGGTGATATCGCCGAAGGGACTAAAAGCGCCCCCTGCATTGGCAGCCACCACGATATTGATACACGCCAAGTTGATAAAGCGTTTATCGCCTTCTGCCACTTTAGTAATAACGGCACACATCAGAAGTGCCGTGGTCAAGTTGTCGGCAATAGGCGAAAGTACAAAGGCTAAACCACCCGTCAGCCAGAATAGCGTGCGGTAATTAAAGCCTTTGCGCAGCATCCATGAGCGCAGTGCATCAAAGACGCGGCGCTCTTCCATGGCGTTGATATAGGTCATGGCGACCAGCAGGAACAGCATTAGCTCGGTGAACTCCAGCAGTGTCACCCGAAACGCATACTCCGACGTTTCCGACATGCCGTTCTGGACGTACACCCAGCCAATGAGTCCCCATATCACCCCTGCTGCCACCAGCACGGGCTTGGACTTGCGCATGTGGATCTTCTCTTCGGCCATGACCAACGCGTAGGCCAGCACGAAGATGGTTACGGCAAAAAAGCCAATGGCAGAACTGGTCAAGTCGATCTCACCGGTCACCGCGAAGGCGGCCGGGCTTGCCAGTAGCAGCAAAGCCGCTAACAAAAAAAGCCAGCCACGAGTCCATCGGGGCTGGCCAGGGTCATGATGCAACGTCAACATGGCGTGTTTATCCTTATAATGATGAGAAGAAAGGGGTTAATAAGCCACGCCAGTTTAACAAGCTATATTGCATTGCAATACGGAATAAAACCGAATGAAAAGCGACAGGGCGTAAGCGATTACGTCTTTTTTTTGAAATTATCCGTTTCGCTAATAGTAAAGCACTCATAACAGTGTCATGAGTAAAGACTGGCCTGCGCCACTCACTCGCCCACGGGCAAACGTGAGCGGCGCAACCCGCGTTAGCGGGTAGCCATGGCCTCTTCCAGCCAGCCCAGCTTCATTTGCGGCACCGACGCCAGCAGCGTCTGGGTGTAGTCGTCGAAGGGCGGGGCGAGCACCTCATCACGCTGTCCGTAGCGGACGACCTTGCCCTGGTGCATCACCGCGATACTGTCGGCGATGGCTTTTACGGTGGCCAGGTCGTGGGTAATGAACAGATACGCCACGTTCTCTCTTTCCTGCAGGCGCAGCAGCAGCTTGAGAATGCCGTCGGCCACCAAGGGGTCGAGGGCGCTGGTCACTTCATCGCAGATGATCAGCTTGGGTTTGGCCGCCAGGGCGCGGGCAATGCAGACCCGCTGTTTCTGCCCCCCGGACAGCTCGGCGGGGTAGCGGTCGATGAAGCTTTCTCCCAGCTCGATCTCGTCGAGCAGTTCGACGACCCGCTGGCGTCGCGCCTTGCCTTTCAGGCCGAAATAGAACGTCAGCGGTCGGCCAATGATGGTTTCCACCGTGTGGCGTGGGTTCATGGCCACATCGGCCATCTGGTAGATCATCTGCAGTTCACGCAGCGTCTCCTTGCCGCGCTCGCCCAGGGTGTTGGGCAGGGCCCGGGACTGGAAGCTGACCTGCCCCTGGTTGGGCGGCAGCAGGCCGGTGATCACCCGAGCCAGGGTCGATTTGCCCGACCCGGACTCCCCGACGATGGCCAGCGTCTGGCCAGGGCTGACCGCCATGCTGACCTCGTGAAGCACGTTGCCTGCGCTGTTGCTGTAGGCGGCGCTGACCTGCTCGATGGCCAGAACCGGCGTTTCTTCCGGCGTCTTGGCGGCATGATCGATGGAGCGCACCGAGACCAGCGCCTGGGTGTAGGGCTCTTGAGGGGCCTCGATGATCTGCCGCGTCGGGCCGTACTCCACCATGGCGCCGTGACGCAGCACCATGATGTCGTCCGCCACTTGGGCCACCACGGCCAGGTCGTGGGTGATATACAGCGCGCCCACTCCCGTCTTGCTGATGGCATGCTTGATGGCGGCCAGAACGTCGATCTGGGTCGTCACATCCAGTGCGGTGGTCGGCTCATCGAAAATGATAAGGTCGGGCTCGGGGCACAGCGCCATGGCCGTCATGGCCCGCTGCAGCTGGCCGCCGGAGACCTGATGCGGGTAGCGGCTGCCAAAGTGTTCCGGGTCAGGAAGGCCCAGTTGGCGGAACAGCTCCACGGCGCGCGCTTCGGCTTCCTTGCGGCTGGCCAGGCCGTGGAGCAGGGTGGTCTCGATGACCTGTTCCATCAGCGTATGGGCAGGGTTGAACGCGGCGGCGGCCGACTGGGCCACGTAGCACACTTCTTTGCCGCGCAGCTGGCGCAGCGCCTTGGGCGAGCCGTCGAGAATGTTGCGGCCGTTGACCCAGACTTCGCCGTCCAGGCGTATGCCGCCCCGGCCATAGCCAGCCGGCGAGAGTCCGATGGTGGACTTGCCTGCCCCGGATTCGCCGATCAGCCCCAGCACCTTGCCGCGCTCCAGCGTCAGGTCGACCCCTTTGACGATGTTGATCTCCTGGGGCGGCTCGCCGGGCGGGTAGGCCGTGGCATCGATGGTCAGGTTGCGAATCGTCAACAGCGTATCAGCCACTGCGGCCTCCTTTCAGGTCGGTGGTGTGGCGCAGGATCCAGTCGGCCACCAGATTGACCGAAATCGCCAGCACGGCAATGGCGGCGGCGGGAATCAGGGCGGCGGGAACGCCGAACACGATGCCCTGTCGGTTTTCGCGCACCATGCTGCCCCAGTCGGCTTCCGGAGGCTGTACCCCCAGGCCCAGAAACGACAGCGACGATAAGAACAGCACGGCAAAAATGAACCGCAGGCCCAGCTCGGCCACCAGGGGCGTCAGCGCATTGGGCAGAATCTCGCGAAAGACGATCCAGCGTTTGCCTTCACCGCGTAGCCGTGCGGCTTCCACGTAATCCATCACGTTGATGTTGACCGCCACGGCGCGGGAGATACGAAACACGCGCGTGGAGTCCAGCACCCCCATGATCAGAATCAACATGAGAAGGGTGCTGGGCATGACCGACAGGATCACCAGCGCAAAGATCAGTGTGGGAATCGACATCACGATATCGACCCCTCGGGAAATCAGCTGGTCTATCCAGCCGCCATAGACGGCCGCCAGAATGCCCAGCACCGAGCCAATCGAAAAGGCCAGCGCCGTGGCCAGGGCGGCAATGGTAATGGTCGTACGGGCACCGTAGATCAGCCGCGAGAGTAAGTCGCGGCCCAGGTTGTCGGTGCCCAGCAAAAACTCGGCAGACGGGCCCATCCACATGTCGCCGACGCTCTCGGACATGCTGTAGGGCGCCAGCCAAGGGGCGAATATCGCCATGATCAAGAAGCTGAAGGTCAGCAGCAGCCCGACCAGCGCGGTCACGGGCATGCGCTTCAGCAGCGTTAAGGGTTTCGACATGGTGTTACGTTCCTGTCTGGTCACTGTGGCCTGGCAAGCAGCCGGTCATTTGGGATGACGCAGGCGTGGGTTGGTCAGGATGGCAATGATGTCGGCCAGCATATTGAGTCCGATGTACACCGCCGCAAAGATCAGTCCCACCGCCTGGACCACCGGGACATCGCGCTTCGAGACGTGGTCGATCAAGTACTGCCCCATGCCTGGGTAGACAAAAATCACCTCGACCACCACCACGCCGACGATCAGGAAGGCGAGGTTCAGCATCACCACGTTGACCACCGGCGCGATGGCGTTGGGAAACGCGTGGCGGACAATGATGCGAAACGAGCCCAGCCCCTTGAGTTCGGCGGTTTCGATATAGGGTGACTGCATGACGTTGAGAATGGCGGCCCGAGTCATGCGCATCATGTGGGCCAGAATCACCAGCGTTAACGTGGCCGCAGGCAGTGCGATGGCGTGCAGGCGTTCACCCAGGCTCATGCCGCCATGCACCGTGGAGACGCTGGGAAACCAGTTGAGCTGGACGGCGAACAGGTAGATCAGCAGGTAGCCGATAAAGAATTCCGGCAGGGAAATAGCGGTCAGCGTGGAGCCGGAAATCACCCGGTCCGGCCAGCGGCTCTGGTAGCGCACGGCGACCAGCCCCAGCAGGATGGCCAGCGGCACTGCAACGATCGCTGTCCAGAAGGCCAGGAACAGCGTGTTGCCTGCGCGGCCCCAAAGAGACTGGGCGATATCCTGACGGTTGGACAGGGCCGTGCCCAGATCGCCTTGCAGAATGCCGCCCAGCCAGTCAATGTAGCGTGACCAGGCGGGCTGGTCGAGGCCCAGTTCCCTGCGCAGGTTGTCGACGGCCTGGGGCGTGGCGCTTTGCCCCAGAATCGACTGGGCCACGTCGCCGGGCAGCATCTCGGTGCCCGCGAAAATCAGCACCGACACGGCCAGCAGGAGCAAGAGGCCCAGCGCCAAGCGCTGGGCAATCAGTTTAAGGACAAAAGAGTTCATGGCAGCCTTCCGGGTTATGACGTCAACCAGCACTTCGAAAGCGCAAAGCCTGCCATCATTTCGCCCATCGGGTTGGCTGACCAGCCGCCCACGTTGTCCAGAGTGGCCTCGATGTAGTCATTGAACATGGGCAGAATCAATCCGCCTTCGTCGCGGACGATCATGGCCATGTCGTGGTACAGCTCGCTGCGGCGGTCTGTATCCAGCTCGCCGCGTGCTTCGCGGGCCAGGGCATCGAAGTCCTCGCGGAAGAAGCGGGTGTCGTTCCAGTCGGCGCTGGAAATGTACGCTGTGGAGTACATCTGGTCCTGGGTGGGGCGGCCGCTCCAGTAGGAGGCGCAGAAGGGCTGCTTGTTCCACACTTCCGACCAGTAGCCGTCGCTGGGCTCGCGGCGGACTTCCATGTTGATGCCCGCCTGGGCGCAGCTCTGCTGAAACAGCTGTGCGGCATCCACGGCACCGGGAAAGGCCACGTCGGAGGTGCGCAGCACGATGGGGCTGTCGTGGCCGGATTTCTTGTAGTGATAGCTGGCCCGCTCGGGGTCGAATTCCCGCTGGGGAATGCTGTCGGGAAACAGCGGGTAAGCGGCGTTGATGGGGAAATCGTTGCCCACGCTGCCATACCCGCGCAGGATACGCTCGACCATGTCTTCGCGGTTGATGGCGTACTTCAGGGCCAGTCGCAGGTCGTTGTTATCGAACGGCGCCGTGTCGCAGTGCATGGGGAAGACATACTGAGCACGCCCGGAAGTGTTGTTGATCACGATGTTGGGCAGGCGCTGCACCATGTCCACCACCCGCGGCTCGACCCGGTTGATCATGTGCACCTGACCGCTCTGCAGCGCCGAGATGCGCGCCGTCGGGTCGTTGATGATGGTGATCTCGATCTGGTCGGCGAAGCCGTACTCGTCCGGGTTCCAGTAACCATCGAAACGCTCGGCGATCTGGCGCACGCCGGGCTGGAACTCCACCACTTTGTAGGGGCCGGTGCCGATGCCTGCGGCTGGGTCCTGCTTGCCACCGCCCGGCTGAATCATCAGGTGGTAATCGGAAAGCAAAAACGGCAGGTCGGCATTGGGCTCCAGCGTGACGATGGTGACTTCGTAGGTATCCGTGGCGCGAATCGACTCGATGCCGCGCATGATGCCCAGCGCACCGGACTGCGAGCTCTCGTCCGAATGGCGTTCCAGCGTGGCCACGACGTCGTCGGCGGTCATCTCCTGGCCATCGTGGAACAGCACGCCACGGCGCAGCTTGAAGACCCAGGTCTTGGCATCCGAGGAAGAGTCAATGCTTTCCGCAAGGCGGGGTACCAGCTCGCCTTCTGGTGAAACATTGGTCAAGGCTTCCCCCCAGGACTGCCCGAAGGAGTGCTGCACCTGGCTGGTCCAGCTGGCTGGGTCAAGGCTGTCCGTCGACTCCCCGCCTTGCATACCGGCGCGCAGAATACCGCCGCGTTGAGGAGTGCCCGTGCTGGCCAATACCTGGCTGGAGAGCAGCGAGCCAGCAAAGGGCGCGGCAATGCCCAGAGCCATGGCGCGACGCATGAAGTCGCGGCGCGACAGCTGGCCGCGTTTTGCTTGCTGGGTGAGAGACTCGAGTGTTGGATGCATGGTGTGTTCCCTTGATGGATTAATGATGAGGCCGTGCGATAGTCAACTCGTCATAGTCACGAATCACGTGATCCGCGTGGGTAAGGTGGGAGCCGTCCAGGTGAGGAGCGGCGCAGATACCGATACCGCCCAACAGACCGGCGGCCTGACCCATGGCCATGTCGCCATTGGAGTCGCCGATGATCAGCGTACGTTGCGGTGCCGTGCCCAGCTGTTCGCAGGCGAGTAGCGCCATCTCCGGGTAGGGCTTGCCGCGCGACACTTGATCATGCCCCAACACAGCAGAAAACGCATCGGCCAGCGAGAGCAGCTTTAGATGCAAATGCGCATTGTGGGCGTCATCGGAGGTGACCACCGCCAGCGCAATCCCCGCCTGTCGTGCCTGCGCTACGAAGTTCATCAGGCCCTTTACGGGGGTCACGCAGTTGGGCCAGTCCAGCGTGTCGGCCAGGCGGGCGATGGCATCGTGGGATAGCTGAGTAGCGTCATTCCAGGCGACGCCCGCCTCGAACAGGCTAAGCGAGACGATGGTGGCAATATCGTCCAATGAGCCAATGGTCAACGGGCCGGTGGGGTCCCACAGGCGCTGCTCAGGATCGATGCCTACCCTAGGGTAGAGCGCTTGGTGCGATAGCGCGTGTGCCTCGGGAAGGCTTTGGTTAAGGGTCGTGACCAGCTGGTCGAACCAACCAATCCAGAGGTCGCCGAAATTGAGCAGCGTGCCATCCTTGTCGAACAAAATGGCATCGATATCGTAAGTCGCGCCGTGCAAGGTGAGTTGGGGCATAAAGTGTCAGGGCTGTGATGCAGCCATCTCATGAAGGTGACAATGGCACATAGGTTACACGGGTTTCATGACACTAGCCGTGTCAGGCAGCGTGAAAATCACCCAAACCATTACCAAGGATTTTTTTTGAACGTTCAATTGAAAATAAAAATTTATCCTGAGCATTCCTATCGTTGATGTCAAGTGGAAGGGTTCGCAGGGGTTGGCCAGTCACGTCTACATGATCAGTTTGACCGATGAACAGGTCGAGCGCACAGGCGCCGTGCGCCAGATCATTCCCGGTGGCACGTACCCCGGCATCGACAAGCGGGTGGTGACCACGTCGTCGCCAGTCTTCGCGCTTGCCACGGTGCACATGGATGAAGACGTGGCCTACCGGTTGACCAAGACATTCTGGGAGCAGCAGGCCGCGTTAACGGAGACATCACCCTGGTGGGGCAGTGTGACCGCTGAACTGCTGGCCCACCTGCCGGTGGACCTGCACCCCGGTGCGCTGCGCTACTACGACGAGGCCAACATCGAGCTGCCGGAAGCGTTGCGTTAGAAGACCGTGAAGCTCAGGGCAATATAAGCGCCATATCCCGCCAGCAGCGCCGCCCCTTCTCCGCGTGAAAGGCGCATGCCGGTATACAGGAACAGCAGCAACAGGCTTGCCGAACCCAGCATGACCCACTGGTCGAACTGACCGACGCGCGCGGCGATGGGCAGGGGTTGCAGCAGGGCGGAAATGCCTAGTATGCCCAGCACGTTAAAGATATTGCTGCCCAGGATGTTGCCAACGGCAACGTCGGCATGGCGGCGCAGGGCTGCAATGACCGATACCGCCATTTCCGGTAGTGAGGTGCCCACCGCGACAATGGTCAAGCCAATCACCGCTTGCGAAATACCCACGGCCTGCGCCAGCCCGATGGCGCCGTATAGCAGCAGCTGCGAGCCACCAATCAGCATGCCTAGCCCCACGACCAGCGCCGTGACGATCATGCCGGTAGACGTGGGGACCGCCGACACTTCTTCGGCTTCAGCGCTGTGCATTTCACCGGCAGGTTGCGGCACACTGCGCTCGGTACGATAGGCCCACACCAGGTAAGCGGCCAATGAGGCCAGCAGCAGCAAGGCCTGCCATACCCCCAATGCTCCCCCCCATGAGAGCACGATGAACAGCACGCTGGCCGCCACGACGACGACGCCATCCCGGCGCAGTGCCAATGGTTGTACGGTCATGGGGCAGATGGCGGCACACAAGCCCAGAATCAGCAAGATGTTGCCGATGTTGCTGCCCACGATATTGCCCACGGCAATATCCGGCTGTTGACGAAGCGCTGCGTCCATCGACACCACCAGCTCGGGCGCGGAGGTACCAAAACCCACCACTACCAGCCCGGTCAATAACGGAGAAACTCCCATGCGTTGGGCGCTGGCGACGGCTCCACGAATGAGCGCTTCACCGCCCAGAAACAGTAACCCAATCCCTGCCAGCAGGCTCAGCCCATACAGCATGGTGTCGCTTCCTTATTCAATGGCCCGACTTGGTATCAGACCTCATGTTGTCAACATAGCGGGATTGAAAAGGGTTGCAACGTCCTTGCTTGATGGCTCACTCGCGCACCGGGAAGGTGGGGTAGGCCTCCAGTAAAAGCCCTAATTCGTTGCATACGAAGCGTGGCTCGATCCACTGGCTCAGATGCTCATGCACATAGTGTAGAAAGCGCTGTGCGGCGGGTGGTAGACGCTGGTCGTTGCGCACGATGAACTGCCAATGGCTTTCGATGGGCAAGCCAGCGATGGAAAGTACGGCCAGTTCGGAGTGCTCGTTGGGCAGCACGTGCTCCGACAATACCGCTACCCCCATGTCGGCGGCCACGCCCACGCGAATGGCTTCGTTACTGGCCATTTGCAGGGTCTTGCGCATGGTCAGGCCATGCTCCTGTAGCCAGCTTTCCAGCAGCATGCGCGATGCCGAGCCGGGCTCGCGGAGCAGCAGGCGCTCGCCGAGCAGTTGCTCCATGGTTACGTTTGGCTGGCTGGCCAGCGGATGATGGGCGGCGGCAATGGCCACCAGCGGGTTGCGCATGAAGCGGGCCGCTACGGCGTGGGCCAGGGCAGGGGGGTGGCTGAAGATATACAAGTCGTCTTCGCGCCGCTCGAAGCGGGCCAGGACCTGCCGTCGATTGCCGATATTGACGGTGACGTCCACATCGGGAAACGCATGGCTGAACGGGCCCAGCAGGCGCGGCAGCACGTATTGCGCCGTGTTCACCAGGGCAATGCTGAAGCGCCCCTTGCTGCCATATTGCAAATCGCTGAGCTGGTCCGCGAAATCATCGAAGCGCCCCAATACGTCACGGCTGGCCTGATAAAGCGCCTGGCCCGTGGCGGTCATGGTCAGCCCTTGAGAGTGATGCTCCAGCAGCGGGCTGCCAATGGCCTCGCTCAGCCGCTTCAACTGCTGCGACACGGTGGGTTGTGTCAGGTGCAGCTGCCGGGCGGCCTCGCTGATCGAGCCATGGCGCACCACGGCGACATACACTTGCAACAGACGAAAGGTTAAATGGCGGATATTCACGAAGACAGCCTTTATACGAAGGTCAAATCGAAGGTCAAAATCAGGGTATAGAAAATCATCTATGCCGAGCATTCAATATATGATTAGTTGTCTTGCCGTGTACATCGCAAAATGCGGCCACTTTCATCCGATGGAGCAGCGGCGATGCCCGATATAGTGGTCATGTTTTTTCTACTTGGACTGTTGGCTGGCGCGGTCAAGTCCGACCTTCAGGTTCCCAAGGCCACCTACGACACGCTGAGCCTGTTGCTGATGCTGACCATTGGCCTCAAGGGGGGCATGGCGCTGCATGGCAACCTGCACTGGGGGCTGGTGCCCGAACTGATGGGCGTAGCGCTGCTGTCTGCGGTCATTCCCTTGATGCTGATGCCCGTGCTCAGGCGGTTGGTACGCCTATCGCCTGCGGACAGTGCCAGCATTGCCGCCCACTACGGTTCGGTGAGCGCAGGTACCTTCGCTGTGGCACTGGCGTATGTGGAGGCGCGCCAGTTGGCCGTGGGTAGCGAGGTCACCCTCTATCTGGTGGCCATGGAGCTACCCGCCATCATGATCGCCATTGCCCTGTACCGGCGTTACCAGGGCGCAGCCGTCAAGGAAAGTACCAGCAAACTGTGGCATGAAACGCTCACGAACCGTGGGGTCATCCTGCTGGCGGGCGGTGTCGTCATCGGTGCGCTTTACGGCCCCTTCCAGGGCGAAGAAGTCACCAATCTGTTTACCGGTGCCTTCAAGGGCGTGTTGGCCCTGTTCCTGCTCGAAATGGGTCTTACTGCCGCCCAAACGCTGCGACCAATGCCCTGGCATCACTGGCGGTTGGTGACCTTTGCGCTGGTCACGCCCATGGTGTTGTCGCTGATGGGGATTGCCGTGGGAGCGCTGGTTGGCCTGCCGATTGGTTCGGTGGTGATTCTCGCGGCCCTGGCCGCCAGCGCCTCGTACATCGCGGCCCCGGCCGCCATGCGGGCCGCCATCCCTGAAGCCAACATCGGCCTCGCCATGCTGGCCTCGCTGGGCATCACGTTCCCGCTCAACGTGATGCTGGGCATCCCGGTCTACCACCGGCTGATCGAGT
Organism: Halomonas sp. 141; assembly: GCF_002810305.1. NCBI lineage: Bacteria > Pseudomonadati > Pseudomonadota > Gammaproteobacteria > Oceanospirillales > Halomonadaceae > Halomonas > Halomonas sp. 141. Next base: position 11,763 of record NZ_PINZ01000036.1, on the reverse strand, counting down.
GGCTGCTGGTGTCGTAACGCCATGGTTTCTGGGCGCTTTCACCGCGCCCAGAAACGAAAAAAGCACCCGAGGGTGCTTGATTCGTAGGGGTGTCTGGTGGAGGCGGCGGGAATTGAACCCGCGCTCTTATTATTAATATCATAGGCTTACAAAGAAAACTGACTAGATGATGACTATGGGAGTTTAACTCATTCAAGCTGCATGTAATTTTTAATGAAACGCTTAATCTTGGGTTTGACCCTGGGAGAGGTGTGAAAACCTGCCAAGGTACGTTCATAAAGGTGATCTGAAATAGGCGCTCTTGGTGTGAATTCACCCATGTTGACAAATTGGGAGATATCTTCAGCATTTTTGACAACAGCCTCACTATAGACCACATAGCTTTGCTGGTTCACGAACGGATGCTCACCGGGGTGGAATAGGCATGTGCTGTCAAACTTGCGCTCATCTCTGACAGTAGAGATGTTAACAAGCAAAACCCCGTGGTAGCCCCTTTCGGGATAGTACACGGGGTCATTCATCACTATGTGTAGATGGTTGACAGGGCCTGAAAGTATCAGGAGAGTCCCCTTGCGAAAAGGACAATACCCTGTCATCTGAGACGATCCATTACGGCGTGAAGCTGGCGGCGCTGAAAAATTTCAGCTGTTAGCTGTTCAGCTTCTTCAGGGGTTTTCCCTAATGCCTTGTAGACGTCCTGAGGGGGGATTGGTCGTGCTGACTTGTTTGGATCAACCCACTCGGAGCAATATTCGTGGGTGAAATCTACAAGCTGCCAGCGAGTCATTGAGCCGTAATCGTTCCATACAGAGTCCAGCAATTCAATGTCTGCGTCACTCAATTCGTCAAAGGCTTCTCGAGTGCAATCACTTTGAGCAAGGGCAACTTCATGACGCACAGAGCCTTCTGCGATCCATTTTTCCCATTCACCTGTACGACTACCTCCTTGCATTAGTTCAAGCACAGAGGAAAGCACAGGGCCTTTGTCCATTGAGAACCAAGCGTCATGGCTTAATGGTTCGTCATATTTTTCCATCGAAGCACGATCTGCCAGATACATCAGCTTCATCAGCTTCAAATAAGACATTTGTCCACCACGCCGCCATGTGAAGTAGGCTGCAATTTGCGCAACTTTTTCTTCGTTAAGCATGATAGCTACCTCCAGATGCTCTAGCTTAGAGCTTCTCCACTATTAATGGAGGATGCGCAGCATAAATGCAAGCTTCTCGTCTTGCAAGCTGCGTCGCGTTATGTTTGACCGAAAATTTCTCGTTAGCCAGCATGCCCGCTTGGCTGTTCGTAGTCGGTATCCATCCCGCGTATATCCGCGCCGTGGTCACTACGCTGGTATGCCCCATCTGCTTGGATACCCACGCCAGCGCATCATGGATGCGTAGGTGTGGCGGGTTTGATACGGGCGGCGGTACCGGACGTCGGCGCGCTTTAATGCGTGGGCCCATAGTGTTTTGCGTATCGCTTGATCGCCGGTCCATGGTTCGCCTGTGCGGGGGGTGAGACACACGCGGCCGCTGGGGTGTAGATAGCTAGGTGTCTTCTGCGCTTTCAGTGCTTCCAAAGCGCGTGGGAGCAGGTCAATGGTATGTGTGCCTGCCGAAGTATTGGTGGTTTTTGCTTCGCCTTTGGCTGCCCGAGTGATTCGGCAGCGCTTTTGCCGACAGCTGTTACCTCCCCAATCCAGCTCGACCAGCTCCGATTTGCTCCAAGCTAAATTAGCGGTAGGCCGCCGCTGGAGTGGGCTGCTAAGGGCACCGCTTTAAATAAACGCATTCTCATGCGCCCAGAAACGAAAAAAGCACCCGAGGGTGCTTGATTCGAAGGGGTGTCTGGTGGAGGCGGCGGGAATTGAACCCGCGTCCGCCAGCACGCGCCCATTGGCTCTACATGCTTAGATTTCGTCATTTGCTTTAACGTGTCTGACTCCGACGATCAGGATTCAGCCACGCGAGCCTTCTAAAGTTTGACGGTTGGCGAGAAGACACCACCAACCGCGGTCCTATCAGCTTTAGCTCATATCCCCGCCGTGATGAATAGGCACATCACATTGGGGCCAGACAAGAAGCTAGCAGGGTTTAAGCTGCCAGCGCGCCTTGAGCGTAGTTTTCGTCGTTTGCGACTATTTTTCGTGATGTGGTATTTACGAGATACATCACGCTCTCGGCATGCACCGCAGGGTTTGTCACCGGCGTCGAAACCATGTCGCCCCCTTATTCAGAGCCGCATTCTAACGTGCTCGTGTCCAATTGACCAGTTATGCCTTGTTATGTTCCCGCATAATTCGGCCTTTCTGGCGATTCCAGTCGCGGTCCTTCTCGGTGGCGCGCTTGTCATGGATCTTCTTGCCCGTCACCAGCGCCAGCTCGCACTTCACCTTGTTGCGCTTCCAGTACAGCTTGAGCGGTACACAAGTGTGGCCCTTGTCCTGCGTGACCGAGAAGATCTTGGCGATCTCCTTGCGGTGCAACAGCAGTTTCCGGGTGCGGGTGGGGTCGGCTATTTCGTGGGTGCTGGCCGTATTCAGTGGCGTCACATGGCTGCCCAGCAGGTATGCTTCGCCGTTGCGAATCAAAATATAGGTGTCGGTGAGCTGGGCTTTTCCGGCGCGCATGCTTTTGACTTCCCAGCCTGCCAGTGCCAGGCCTGCTTCGAAGGTTTCGTCGATATGGTATTCAAATCGCGCCTTCTTGTTCTGGGCAATCACGCTGCTGCCGGGGCCCTTGCTGTTACCTTTTTTAGTGGCCATGGAACCTCATCGTTGATCTGTCGTGCGCACCCCCTTCGTTATGCGGGGAGGCGTGATACCATTCAAGGTCTGTAACTATAATTTCCCATGATACGCTTTGGGCACTGTGAAGTCAGCGGAGAGGTCAATGCCAACCGTCAATCGTACCGCTTTGGTGCGCCATACCCCCCAGCAAATGTTCGACCTGGTCAATGACTTCGAACGCTATCCCGAGTTCCTGCCGGGATGCCGCCGCGCGCGTTTGCTGGAGAGAGACGAGCTACATCTGGTCGGAGAAATGACCCTGGGCCGGGCGGGGGTCGAGCAAACTATCACTACGCGCAACGACCTGCACGCTCCCGAGCGGATCGAGCTTTCGCTGGTCAAAGGGCCCTTCAAGCAGCTCAAAGGCCGCTGGCTGTTCATCCCCATGGGGGATGATGCTTGCAAGGTCAGTCTGGAAATGGAGTTCGTTTTCGCCAATCGATTACTAAGCATGGCGTTTGGCAAGCTGTTTCAACAAATCGCCGGGCAACTGGTCGATGCCTTCACCAAGCGCGCCAACGAACTGTATGGCCGTTGATGACATTGCCGTCGAGGTGGCCTTCGCGCTGCCTCACAAGCAGCGTATCGTCGCGCTGAAGGTACCCAGCGGCACCACTGCCAGAGCAGCCGTTGCCATGGCCGACCTGCCCAGCCTGTTTCAGGAACTGCCCGCCGAGACCTTCGAACAGGCGCCGCTGGGCATCTTCGGCAAGGCGTTGCGCCACCCCGATAAAGAGCAGCTGCGCGAAGGCGACCGGGTAGAAGTCTACCGGCCGCTGCAGATCGACCCCAAGGCGGCCCGCCTGGAGCGGGCCAAACGTCAGGCCAGCGGCCAGTAGCCGTTACTGAGCAATCGGTACTGGCTGGGGCTCGGGGGCGGTCTCAGGCGTGGGGGCCTGCTGGGTTGGCTGCATGCTGTCCATTGGGTCAGTGCCTTCGACGGCAGGCCCCACGCCACGGTCAGAGCTGACCGGCAGGTCGCCAGACAGGTCGCCTTGCTGCTCGACGTTCACCAGTCGGCCAGCGTTATCGAAGGTGAGCGTGACGCGACGCTGTTCCACGCCCCCGTACGCTTTATCGAGGCGGTATACGTAGTCCCACTGGCGGGCATCGAAGGGGGCTTCCAGCAGCGGCCTGCCCATCACATAGGTGACCTGTTCCTGGGTCATGCCCGGCTGGAGCTGGCTGACCATCTCCTGGGTGACCAGGTTGCCCTGGGGGATGTCGCGCTTGTACACGCCGACGTAACTGCAGCCGCTAACGACGGTCAGGGCAACGGAAAGAGTAATGATACGAGTCAATTTTTGCATTTGAGCCTGTTCTTCACTATCGTGGTTTCGGTCGATGATACCCGACCTAACCTGTTACTGCGAAGAGCAACCATGGCCGATCAGAACCATGAACTACGCAAAGCCGGGCTGAAAGTGACCCTGCCGCGCGTCAAGATCCTGCAGATTCTCGAAAATGCTTCGGGCCAACACCACCTTAGCGCAGAAGAAGTGTATAAAACACTGATTGATGCGGGCGAGGATGTTGGTCTGGCGACCGTCTACCGCGTGCTGACTCAGTTCGAGTCGGCAGGCCTTGTGATTCGTCACAATTTCGACGGTGGCCATGCGGTCTTCGAGATGACCCAAGAAGACCACCATGACCACATGGTGTGTCTGGAAAGCGGTGAAATTATCGAGTTTGTCGATGACATCATCGAGCGTCGCCAGCAAGAGATCGCCGAAGAGCACGGCTACGAGCTAGTGGACCACGCTCTGGTGCTGTACGTACGCCCCCGTGGGTCGGACGTCACGCGCCAGGACAGCGGCCCCACGAACCGCAAGTAGTCCGCTGCCACATGAAAACGCCCTTGGGGTGCCAGAGCAGTTCATCTGGCGCCTCAGGGGCGTTTTTGTAGGCAGTGCTCGGTATGAGTTTGGTTGAGTTTGGTTGAGTTTGGTTGTGCTTAGTGAGGAGGGCGCTGGCTGGCGTGCAGCATCTCACGTGCATGGGCCAGGGTCTGGTCGGAAAGCGTAACCCCGCCCAGCATGCGGGCCAGTTCGCTGATGCGGCCTCGCTCGTCCAGCAGTGCCATGTGGGTCAAGGTGGTATCGCGTTTGGCGCGTTTTTCGATGTGCAGATGCTGATGCGCCTGGGCGGCCACCTGCGGCAGGTGGGTCACGGTCATCACCTGGCCGTTTTCGCCCAGCTTGCGCAGCAGCTGGCCGACGATTTCGGCCGTCGCACCGGAAATACCCACGTCCACTTCATCGAAGACCAGGCTGGGAATGGTGGAGTGCGAGGCCGCCACGACCTGAATGGCCAAACTGATACGCGACAGTTCACCGCCGGATGCCACTTTCGCCAGTGGGCGCGCAGGCTGGCCAGGGTTGGCGCTGATCAGGAACTGGACGTGATCCAGCCCTGCTGGGGTGGGCGTGTCGCGAGGGGTAACGTCGACATCGAAGCGCGCTTTGCCCATGGCCAGAAAAGCCAGCTGCTGCTGGACTTCCTTGCCCAGCCGCACCGCCGCCTTTTGGCGAGCGTCACTGAGCAGCTTGGCATCGTTGCGGTAGCGCTCACGGTAGTCGGCCACCTGGCTGCTCAGGGCCTCCAGATCATCATCGCTGGCTTCCAGTTGCGCCACTTCCTGGCGTAGCTGGGCATGCAGAGCGCAGATTTCCTCCGGGGCGACATGGTGCTTGCGCGCAATGCGGTGCACGTCGCCCATGCGCTCCTCGACCCAGGCCAGGCGCTCGGGGTCCAGTTCGGTGGTGCTGGCCAGGCGCTGCAGCTCGCTGGCGGCTTCTTCTACCTGAATGCGTGCATCGCTGAGCATGGCCAGGGTGTTGGCCAGCGTACCCTTGTCGCTGCCGGGCAGGGCGCTCAAGTGCGCGTAGGCCTGGTTCAGCAACGACAGCGCACCGCCCTCATCGCTTTCACAGCAGTCGGCGGCAAACTGGGTTTCTCGCAGGGTCTCTTCCGCGTGGGCCAGCGTGTGCTGCTCTTCTTCCAGGGTTTGCAGTTCGCCTTCGGCGAGGCCCAGCTGGTCGAGCTCTTCCACCTGATAGCGCAGTAGCTGGCGCTTGGCCTCTACCTCGCTGCCCTCTTCACCGAGCTTTTTCAACCGACGACGGGCATTGCGCCATTCACGGTAAGTCTCGGCCAACTTTTGGCTGCGCTCACCAAGCCCGGCGTAGTCATCCAGTAGCGCCAGGTGGGTTTCTTCGCGCATGAGCGCCTGGTGGGCGTGCTGGCCATGAATTTGAATCAGCTGTTCACCCAGCGATTTCAGGTCGGCAATGGTGGCCGGGTGGCCGTTGATCCATGCTTTGGAGCGCCCGCTGGCGGTAACGACGCGGCGTAACAGGCACTCGTCGGTAGGCAGTTCCCGGGCCTGCAGCCACTCGATGGCGGCGGGCAGGTGTTGAATGTCGAAGCGGGCGGAAAGGTCGGTGCGCTCGCAGCCGTGGCGCACGCTGCCTGCGTCGGCGCGCTCGCCCAGACAGAGCCCCAGCGCGCCCAGCAGTATGGATTTACCCGCCCCGGTTTCCCCCGTGATGGCGGTCATGCCACGACTGAGGTCGAGTTCAAGGCGGTCAACAATCGCGTAATCCTGGATCGCTAGCTGTGTCAGCATGAGGCCTCCTGAGGCGGTGCATCCCGAGTGCTGGATACTTATCCAATAATTGTTGTTTTATACAGTAGTCGATAACTCACTTCAATGCCCCTCTTGAGATGGCTTTGATGGCCCCCATATAGCTTTTATCGGTGGTCTAAATTCCGCGAATCAACTCAGGTGGCCGCCAACGGCACCGCTACGTATTTCAGGAGCAAGGCATGGCTAAAGAACCGCAAACCCCGTTGGATGAAGAGCTGGCGCGTCAGGAGCAGGAAGCCGAAGTCACGGAGCCAACGGCAGAAGAGCGCCTGGTAGAAGGTGAGCTGGAAGGGCTGATCGACGACGAGCCGGTGGCGGACGCAAACATAGGTAACCCTGAAGCCGACGTGCTGGCCGCCCGGGTAGAAGAGCTGGAGCAGAGCCTGGCCCAGGCCAAGGACCAGGCCCTGCGCGCCGCCGCTGAAGCACAGAACGTGCGCCGTCGCGCCGAGCAAGAGGCCGAAAAGGCGCGCAAGTTTGCGCTGGAGAAGTTCGTCAAGGAGCTGCTGCCCGTGGTGGACAGCCTGGAGAAAGCCCTGGAAAGCATGCAGCAAGACGCTTCCGACGTGCATCGTGAAGGCGTCTCCATGACCCTGAAAATGCAGCTGGACGTGCTGGCCAAGTTTGGCGTCGAAAGCATCGAGCCCCAGGGCGAGCCCTTCGACCCGCAAATGCATGAAGCCATGGCCATGGTGCCCAATCCCGAGCTGGAGCCCAACACGGTAATGGACGTCATGCAGAAGGGCTACTCCCTGAATGGCCGTCTGGTGCGTCCCGCGATGGTGGTGGTCAGCCAGAAAGCCGGTTAATCCGATGACGCATTGCAGAAAAAAAGCCCTTGAAATGCGCCAGCCGGCCCCCAAATAAAGGGCAACCCGCGAGAATGCTCGCAAACGCCTTAAACAGTTTTGACGGCGTAAACCACTAGTTTTTTGTTTCAACCGAATTCGAGGTTTTTGCTATGGGACGCATTATTGGTATCGACCTGGGCACCACAAACTCTTGTGTTGCCGTGCTCGATGGTGACAGCGCTAAAGTCATTGAAAACGCCGAAGGCGGTCGTACCACGCCTTCCATCATTGCCTACACCGATGACGGCGAAACCCTGGTAGGTCAGGCGGCCAAGCGTCAGGCCGTGACCAACCCGGAAAACACCCTTTACGCCATCAAGCGTCTGATCGGTCGTCGTTTCAAGGACGACGTCGTTCAAAAAGACATCAAGATGGTGCCGTACAAGATTGCCGAAGCCGACAACGGTGACGCGTGGGTAGAAGTCAAAGGCAAGAAGATGGCTCCCCCGCAGGTCAGCGCCGAAGTGCTGAAGAAGATGAAGAAGACCGCCGAAGACTACCTCGGCGAGCCGGTGACCGAAGCGGTCATCACCGTACCGGCCTACTTCAACGACAGCCAGCGTCAGGCCACCAAGGATGCGGGCCGTATTGCCGGTCTGGACGTCAAGCGCATCATCAACGAGCCGACTGCCGCAGCGCTTGCCTACGGCATGGACAAGTCGCGTGGTGACAAGACCATCGCGGTCTACGACCTGGGCGGCGGTACCTTCGATATCTCCATCATCGAAGTCGCCGACGTTGACGGTGAAACCCAGTTCGAAGTACTGGCCACCAACGGTGACACCTTCCTGGGCGGTGAAGATTTCGACCTGGCGCTGATCAACTACCTGGTCGACCAGTTTAAAACCGACAGCGGCATTGATCTGTCGGGCGACAACCTGGCCATGCAGCGCCTGAAGGAAGCCGCCGAGAAAGCCAAGATCGAGCTTTCCAGCGCTCAGCAGACCGACGTCAACCTGCCGTACATCACGGCAGACAACACAGGCCCGAAACACCTGAACGTCAAGGTGACTCGTGCCAAGCTGGAGTCTCTGGTAGAAGACCTGGTGCAGCGCTCTCTCGAGCCGTGCAAAACGGCGCTGAAAGATGCTGGCCTGTCCGCGTCTGAAATCGACGAAGTGATTCTGGTCGGTGGCCAGACCCGCATGCCGATGGTTCAGAAGAAAGCGGCAGACTTCTTCGGTAAAGAAGCCCGTAAAGACGTCAACCCCGATGAAGCCGTCGCCGTAGGCGCCGCGATTCAGGGTGGCGTACTGGGCGGCGACGTCAAAGACGTACTGCTGCTGGACGTCACGCCGTTGACCCTGGGTATCGAAACCATGGGTGGCGTCATGACGCCGCTGATCGACAAGAACACCACCATCCCCACCAAGAAGACTCAAACCTTCTCGACGGCGGATGACAACCAGACGGCGGTGACCATTCACGTCGTGCAGGGCGAGCGCAAGCAAGTGTCGCAGAACAAGTCGCTGGGTCGTTTCGACCTCTCCGACATTCCGCCGGCACCGCGTGGCGTACCGCAAATCGAAGTGGCCTTCGATCTGGATGCCAACGGTATCCTGAACGTATCGGCCAAGGACAAGGCGACGGGCAAAGAGCAGTCCATCGTGATCAAGGCGTCCAGCGGCCTGACGGACGAAGAGATCGAGCAGATGGTTCGCGACGCCGAAGCCCACGCCGACGAAGACAAGAAGTTCGAAGCGCTGGTGCAACTGCGCAACCAGGCGGACGGCATGATTCACGCCACCCGCAAGACCGTGCAGGAAGCGGGAGATAAGGCCACCGATGACGAGAAACAAGCCATCGAGACGGCCATCGCCGAACTGGAAGAAGCGGTCAAGACCGATGACCAGGACAACATCCAGAAGAAACTGGATGCGCTGACCGAAGCCTCTGGCCAACTGGCGCAGAAGATGTACGCCGAGCAGGCAGACGCTGCCCAGCAGGCAGGCGCAGAAGGCGCGGAAAGCACCAACGCCAAGCAGGACGACGACGTGGTTGACGCCGAGTACGAAGAAGTCAACGACGAGCAGAAGAAGCAGTAACCCACCTCTTTCTGCCAAGGAAAGCGGTGACGCGGGAGGCAACTCCCGCGTTGCTGTTTCCGCGGCCGAGACGCCAATAGTGCGTAGCTAACCAGGAGGCGTAGGACCCATGTCCAAGCGCGATTATTACGAAGTCCTGGGTGTCGAAAAAGGGGCCGATCAGAAAGAGATCAAAAAGGCCTATCGCCGTCTGGCGCAAAAATTCCACCCTGATCGAAACCCGGACGATAACACCGCAGCGGAAAAATTCCGCGAGGTGTCTGAAGCCTACGAAGTCTTGAGCGACGGCGAAAAGCGCGCCGCCTATGACCAGTTTGGTCATGCCGGTGTGGATGGCCAGGGCGGTGGCTTTGGTGGCGGCGGCTTCGGCGGCGGAGCCGGTGATTTTGGCGACATTTTTGGCGATGTGTTCGGCGACATCTTCGGGGGTGGCGGTGGCCGTCGGCGGGGCCCCAATGCGCCTGCGCGAGGGTCCGACCTGCGCTACAACCTGGAGCTGGACCTCGAAAGCGCCGTGGCCGGTACCACGGTGGATATTCGCGTTCCGCGCCATATCGAATGTGACCGCTGTGACGGTGACGGTGCCGAGCCAGGTTCCTCCAAGGAAAGCTGCCCCACGTGCCACGGCCATGGCCAGGTACGCATGCAGCAGGGCTTCTTTGCGGTTCAGCAGACCTGCCCCACGTGTCATGGCAGCGGCCAGCACATCAAAGTGCCGTGCCACAAATGTAATGGCGAAGGGCGTGTACGCGAAACCCGCACTCTCTCGGTGAAAATTCCGCCGGGTGTCGATACCGGTGATCGCATTCGCCTCAATGGCGAAGGCGAAAGCGGCGTGAATGGCGGCCCAGCGGGCGACCTGTACGTACAGGTGTCCATCAAGCCTCACCATATCTTCCGCCGCGACGGCAAACACCTGCAGTGCGACGTGCCGATCAATTTCGTGGACGCCGCGCTGGGAGGCGAGCTGGAAGTGCCGACGCTGGATGGGCGCGTGAAGCTGAAGATCCCGCCGGAAACCCAAACCGGCAAGCTCTTCCGCCTGCGCGGCAAAGGCGTGAAGCCCGTTCGTGGCGGCGCCCCCGGCGACCTGCTGTGCAAGGTAGTGCTGGAAACGCCCGTCAACCTCAACGACGAGCAGAAAGACCTGCTTCGCCAGCTGCAAGAGAGCTTCGATGGCAGCAACAGCCACAGCCACTCACCGAAGAAGACCGGCTTCTTCGACAGCGTGAAGAAGTTCTTCGAAGAGATGAAGCCGTAAATTAGTCTATTTTTTGAAAGCCTGCCGTTTGATTATTCGGCAGGCTTTTTTTATGCTTGTCTAAAAATGTGTCAGAGTACGCTATGAATATATCTCCAAAAATCACGTCTGATACAGTCAGCAGATACATATATTTTACCACTCCTCGCGAATTAGATGCCGTCTCAGATGATTGTCAGGGGGTGTACGGTTGGTATGCGCCACCACCGAGTAAAATTTCTCCGCCCATAGATGAAAAAACTTATTTGCACTATTCAGCCATTTGTAAATCTGCAGGTAGAGAGTTGCTAAAAGGGAAAAGATACTCAACCGAGGTATTTAAGCAACCTTTGCCGCAGCAAAGTTATCATGTAGATAATCTAGATGATCGTTATGTCATAGAGTTGTCAGCAGTGGCGACGGTTTTTTCAGCACCTCTATATGTGGGAAAAGCGTGTGGTAAAGAGGGAGTTAAGAGAAGGCTACTTGATGAGTCAAAAAGTGAAGATTTCAAAAGGAAATTTCTGAGATTGGCTGCTGGTAATGATGCAATGGCTAGCTTTAATTTTAAAAACTGCTTGATAAAATATATTGACGTAAGAGCCTTCCTTATGGATGGCTTGCTGATTGATTCAGAGCAGATAGACGCCGTGATAGAAGATGCATGCAGATTTCTTGAACAAGCTGTTTTCTGGGCGGCCTTTCCGCCCCTAAATAAAAAAATGGGAGTTTAATATGGATTTCAAAATGCCTCTAGATTCTTTTAAACAAAAAAAAGAATCCAGCGCTTATTATTGTACTTTTTCGGAGCAGAAATATAATGCTTTGCATAAAGTTTATGTTATGTCAGGGGCCACAGAGGTGGCAAATGTTAAAAAAAATAAAGATATAATGCTTGTTGATGACTTGCGAGGAGACGAACTATGGGGAATGCATCAACTGATACAGCGTAATATATCTCACTCGCGAGTAGATGAAATAGTAGCTAACTATCTCCAAAACTCTACAAAAGCTGTAAAGTTTTTTCCCTCTATTACTGTAGTGTTAGTCCCAAAGGAAGGCAAAAGGCCTGGTAATCGATATGTGTAGGGTCCCGGATGATCAAATCGCCTATAAGAGTTATCCTCTGCTAGCCGCCAGGGAGCTTCTTCAGCAATTCATCCGGGAACAGGTTCATGAACATCAAGCTGCAT